>DAHWGZ010000069.1:4418-8021 GCA_027335965.1 Acidiferrobacter sp. | reverse complement strand
GTTCGGGTTTCGGGGACGCCATCATATCGTTCATGGCCTAGGAGCCGCGCCCGAAGAGGGAGGGTGGTACGCGATGAGGGACGGGTGGCAGCGGTAGACGGACGACAAGCGCGAAGGGGTCTTTGGGGCGGGACGGGACGCGTGGTCCCGTGGTGTATGGGGCTTTTGTGGCTTACGCTTGCCGGCTGCGCGCACTATCGCGCGCGGCCGCTTACGCCCGCGGCCCTCAAGGCCGCCCTGGCCGCGCGCCCGGCGAGCACCCTGTGGGTGCGGCGCGCGCGCTTGATGCTGCCGTCCTTGCCGCCGCTCGTGGTGCGCAAGGGGCAGCGCCTGAGCCCGGATCTGGCGGCGGTCGTGGCGGTGGTGGGCGACCCGGCCCTGCGCGCGCTACGCGCCCGCGAGGCGGTGGCGCGCGCCCAGGTGCTCGCCGCCGGGCTTCTGCCAAACCCGGTCTTTTCCTATGGCGTCGGCGTGCCGCTGTCCGGGGCCGGCCTGACCCGGGCCTTTCGCACCGGGCTTGGCCTGCCCATCCGCTCGCTCGTGACGCGCGCGCCCCGCATCGAAAGCGCGCATCTGCACGCGCGCGCCGTGGATCTCGCCATCGCTTGGCAGGAATGGCGGGTGGCGGCCCGCGCCAAGGCGCTCGCCTACGCCCTGATCATGGGTTACGCCGAGCGGCGCCTGCTCGCGCGCGAGATCCGCGCGTTGCGCCATAGCGTCGCGATCCTCGCCGACGGCGAGGACGCGGGCTACGTGACCCTGGGCGTGGCCGGCGCCGCGCGCCTGGCACTGCGCCAAACCGAGGTCGTGTCCCTCAAGGTGCGCCAACACCTGGCGGGCCTTGCGCTGCAACTGCGCGCGCTGCTCGGGCTCGGGGCGCACGCGCCTTTGCGCCTCGCGCATCGCGTCTCGGGTATCGCGCCCGGACACGACTGCCTGCGCAGCGCGCCGTGGTTGCGGCATCTCGCGCGCCGCAGGCTCGATCTTTTGGCGTTGCGCCAGGGCTACGCCAGCGAGGACGCGGCGCTGCGCGCGGCCATTGCCGGGCAGTTCCCGGCGATCACCATAGGCGTCGATCGCGCCCGCGACACGAGCGACATCAATACCCTCGGGGCCGGCATCACGGTCGCGCTGCCGATCTTCAACCACAATCAGGGCGCCATCGCCGAGGCCCGCGCCACGCGCCGGGCGCTGTTCAGGGCCTACGCGGCGCATCTGTTCGCGGCGCGCGCCGGCATCCACCGCCTGATCGTGCGCATGCGCTATCTGCGGCGCGAGACGCACAGCACGCGCTCGGCGGTCCACGCCCTCAATCATCTCGAGGCGCTCTACCACGTGGCGCTCGCCAAGCACCGGATCGCGGCGTTCACCTATTATCAGCTTCTGGAAAAGCTCGTGAAGCAGCGCCTGCTCTTGTTGCAGGATCGCGCGTTGCGCGATCAGTTGGCGGTGGCCGTCGAGGCCGCCAGCGGGAGGTTTGAATGGCCAAAGACCTGCGCTGGCCGCCCCTAAGGCGCGCGCTCGGGCTTGTGATCGTGCTGGCGGCCGCGGCCGCGGCGTGGTCGCTGACAGAGTCGTCGGCGCGCCCCCGCCGTCCCTTGCGCGTACCGACCGCGACCGTGCGCGTCACCCCCATACGCCATGGTCCGGTCATCACGCGCCTCGTGGCCTATGGGCGCGTGGTACCCGCGCCGTGGGCCGTGCATACCCTCGTGGAGCCCTTCGAGGTCTCGGTCACGCGGGTATTCGTAAACCGCGGCCAGAGCGTCGGCAAGGGCGCGACCTTGTTGGCCGTGACCCCCGGTCCCACCGCGCGCCTCGCGTTGTTGCGTGCCAAGAACAGCTTTCGCCTGGCGCAACTCGCCTTGCGCGAGGAACGCATGCGCGTGCGCCTGAAGCTTGCCACCCGCAGCGGCCTGTTGCGCACCGAGCGGGCCTTTGACGCCGCGCGGCTGTCGCTGCGCGTGTTCCATGCCGAGGGCCTGCGTCAGCACATGACCGTGCCGGCCCCGGTCACCGGCGTGATCAGCGATATCGGAGTCGAGGAGGGCTCGACGATGAATCCCGGGCAGGCGCTCGTCAACCTGATCGCCGGCAATCGCCTGGAGGTGCGCCTCGGTGTGGAACCGGAGGACGTGCCGGACATCCGCGTGTGCGAACGCGTGCGCCTGTCGTCCTTCGATGGAGCGGGGTCTCAGCCTATCCATGGCCTGGTGTCGGTGATCTCGCGGGTCATGGACCCGGCGACGCACATGATCAACGTGTTCGTGACCCTGCCGCGCGCCAACTCCTATCTGCTCGGCGAATACATCGAGGGCCGATTCACGGCGGTCTCGGCGGCGGGGCTTCTGGTGCCGCGTTCGGCGGTGCTGCCGTCCGGGCATCACTTCGTGCTCTATACGCTCGCCCACGGCCATGCCGTGCCGCATCGGGTCGCGCTCGGGCCGCACAATAAGCGCGTGGCCGAGGTCGTGGGTCCCCACCTTGCGGTGGGCATGCCGGTGGTGGTGCGCGGCAACTATGTACTCACGCCAGGGATGCCGGTGCGCGTCCGCCCATGAATGTGAGCGGGTGGATCCAGCACCACAGGCGTTCCTTGTTGTTTTTGATGGCGCTGCTGGTCCTGGGCGGGGTGTACTCGAGCACGCGGCTGCCGGTGGCGCTGTTTCCGCATGTCGCCTTTCCGCGCGTGGAGATCTACGCCAACGCCGGCGATAGACCCGCCAAGCGCATGCTCATCCAGGTCACTTACCCGGTGGAAGAGGCGGTGCGCGGGATCCCGGGCGTGGTCGGGGTGCGCTCGACCACAAGCCGCGGCAGCGCCGATTTTTATATAAACTTCCACTGGGGCGAGAACATGACGACCGCCACCCTGGAAGTTCAGGCGGCGCTTGATGGGATCAATCGCCGCCTGCCTGCCGACACCACCTTTCAGGTGCGGCGCATGCGCCCGACGATCTTTCGCATGCTCGCCTACACCTTCACCTCGCGTCGCGTGTCGCAGGTGACATTACGCGACATCGCCCGTTATCAGCTGCGTCCGCTTTTGTCTGCAATCCCGGGGGTGGCGCGCGTGGGCGTCCTGGGTGGGCGCACCGAGGAGTATCGCGTCACGGTCAATCCCGCGCGGCTTGCCGAATACGGGCTCACCATCGGCGATGTAGTGCGCGCTTTGGCGCATAGCAATGTCCTGCGGACCGTAGGCCACCTGCAGGAAAACTATCGCTTTTATCTTGTGATCTCCGACACCAGGCTCCACAGCCTGCAAGACATCCGCCGTACGGTGTTGCGCTCGGGCGGCAACGGCATCGTACGCTTGGATGAGGTGGCGACCGTGGCGCGCGCCCTGAAGCCCCAATGGACGCAAGTGGTGGCCGATGGCGAGCCTGCGGTGAGCGTTCAGATCTACCAGCAGCCGGGCGGCAATACCGTGGCCATCACGCGCACCGTGAAAAAGGTGTTGCGGCATTTCGAGCGGAGCCTTCCGCGTGGCGTACATGTGCGCAAGTGGTACGATCAGGGGGTGCTGATCCAGGCCGCCGCCCACAGCGTACGCGACGCGGTATTGATCGGCGCGCTGTTGGCGGCGCTCGTCTTGCTGGT
>DAHWGZ010000069.1:0-4320 GCA_027335965.1 Acidiferrobacter sp. | reverse complement strand
GTCATGACCGCGGTGCGCCAATTCACGCGTCCGCTCGTGGGTTCGTCGGCCTCGACCATCATCATCTTCACGCCGCTTGCCTTCCTGTCCGGCGTCACCGGGGCCTTTTTCCGGGCCCTGTCGCTCACCATGGCGGCGAGCCTCATCATCTCGTTTTTCGTGGCGTGGCTCGCGGTTCCGATCCTCGCCGATCATTTGCTGAAGGCCGGCGACCTCAAGGCGGGCGGGGATGGTCCGTGGACGCGCCGCGCGCACGCCCTCTACGAACGCCTCATGCGGGCCGTGTTCCGCGATCCGCGGCGGCTCTTGCTGGTCATCGTCGCGCTCGTGGGGCTCGGGTTCACGGGCTTCATGCTCACCGGTTCCGGATTCATGCCATCGATGGACGAGGGCGGTTTCGTGTTGAATTACCGCGCCGCGCCCGGCACCTCGCTGACCGAGACCGCGCGCCTGCTCGACCGGGTGCAGAAGATCCTGCTGACCGATCATGACGTGCGGACCTACTCCTTGCGCACCGGGCTTCAACTCGGCGGCGGCATCACCGGCACCAATGAGGGCGATTTTTTCGTGCTCCTGAAGCCCTATCCGCGGCCCTCGGTATGGCGCGTGATGGCGCGCGTGCGCCGCGAGATCCACGAACACGTGCCGGGCCTCAAGATCAGCATGGATCAGCCCATGCAGGATTTGATCGGTGATCTGACGGGCGCCCCGCAACCCGTGGAGATCAAGGTATTCTCCAGCAACGGGCCGCTCTTGCGTCGGCTTGGCCCGGCGATCGCCGCGCGCCTGCGGCGCATCCGCGGCATCGTCAACGTGCGCGACGGCATCGTCTATGCCGGCGACGCCGTGGAGATTCGCGTCAACCGCGCCAAGGCGGCCCTCGAGGGCGTGAACCCGCAGAGCGTCACCCGCCAGCTCGCGGCCTACCTGAACGGCACGGTGGCGACCGATGTGCAGCGCGGCGTGCGCATGATCGGCGTGCGGGTGTGGGTGCCGCGGTCGATGCGCCGGTCCTTGCACGCCATCCGCAACCTGCGGCTGCGTGCCGCCAACGGCCACCTGTTCCCGTTGCGCGCGGTGGCGGTGGTGCGGCGGCTGAACGGCCAGCCGGAGATCGTGCGCGACAACCTAAAGCGCATGATCCCGATCACCGCGCGCATTGCCGGACGCAGCCTGGGCGGGGTGATGCATGACGTGAAAAGGCTCATGGCGCGGCGCAACGTCCTGCCCCCCGGGGTCTATGCCACGCTGGGCGGCGTGTATGTGCAGCAGCAGATCGCCTTCGCGGGCCTCATGGCGGTGTTCGCCGCGGCCGTGGCGCTCGTGTTTTTGCTGCTGCTCTTCTTGTATGAGCGTTTCCTCGTGACCTTCGCGCTGATGGCCACCACCTTGCTTGCGCTATCGGCGGTGTTCGTCGGCCTGTGGGTGACGGGAACCGAGCTCAACATTTCGTCCATGATGGGCATGACCATGGTGGTGGGTATCGTCACCGAGGTCGCGATCTTTTATTACTCTGAGTACCAGGAGGTGGGCGAGGGGGATATCGTGGAGCGCCTGATCGCGGCCGGCAAGAACCGGTTGCGGCCGATCGCCATGACCACGCTCGCCGCGATCCTGGCGCTTTTGCCGCTCGCCTCGGGCTGGGGGCAGGGCTCGGCCATGCAGCAGCCGCTCGCCATCGCCATCATATCTGGTCTCCTGGTGCAGCTGCCGCTCGCGCTCGTGGCCTTGCCGCTGTTCCTGTCATGGGGCATCCGGCGCCGCTCGTCCGAATCCTGACCAGGCGCGCGACAAGCCTCGTCCTTCAGGGCGGGGAAGGATAGTGCCAAAGGGTTTGTCTCAATGAGGCATAAATCTCTACCATAAACCCATGAAGATTCCCAAGCGAGAAGGAGTCAAGGGAGTCATGTGAAGCGCCTCCAGGCCTTCAGGGACCAGCTCCGCCCGAACGGCGAACAGCGGCGCCAGATGCGCCGTTTCGCCGGTGCCTTTCGGAAGGTCTACAACGAGGCGCTGGCCTGGCAGCAGGCCCGTTTCACCTCGGGTGAGAAAAACCCGGCTACGCGGGGCTTTGCAAGGCCCTCACCGACTGGCGCCATGGCCAGGCCCCGCCCTCGGGGCGTGTGGCCCATGGCTTGCGGAAGACGCCGGCGCATCCGCTGCCGCAGGCCTTGAAGGACCTGGAACGCGCCTACACCAAACTTCTTCGCCAAGCGTGCAGATTTCCCGAGGTTCAAGAAGAAAGGCCAACACGACGCTTTTCGCTACCCGGATCCGAAGCAGGTTAAGCTCGACCAAGCCAACAGCCGCATCTTCCTGCCCAAACTCGGCTGGCTGCGCTATCGCAATAGTCGCGCGATCCAGGGCACGGTGAAGAACGTCACCGTCCGGCTTGTGGGCGGGTGTTGGCAGATGGCGATGCAGACCGGGCGCGAGGTCGATGTGCCCCCCACGCCACCACCGCGGTCGGTATCGATCTCGGTGTCGTACGCTTAGCCACCTTGTCGGATGGCGCGGTCTACAGGCCTCTCAACAGCTTCAGGCGCCACGAAACCGCGCTGCGCAAGGCCCAGCAGTCACCGGCCCGTCAGGTGAAACGCAGCCACAACGGGAGGAAAGCGAAAGTTCGGATCCAACGGATCCACAGCCGTATCGGCAACGCCCGCCGCGACTTCCCGCATGAGTTATCGACCACCATAAGCCAAAACCACGCGAGGGTGTGTATCGAGGATCTGCGGGTGCACGCCATGTCGCGATCGGCGGCCGGCACGGTGGAGAAACCCGGGCGGAACGTCCGGCAAAAGGCGGGATTGGATCGATCCATCCTCGACCAGGGACGGGCCGAATTCCGCCGACAACTGGACTATAGATTAGATTGGCCTGGGCCGGCGGATGGTTGGTGGTGGTGCCGCCGGCCTATACCAGCCAGACCTGTCCCGAGTGTGGGCATGTCGATCGGGCGCATCGTCCGACACAGGCCATGTTCCAGTGTGTTCTCCGCGGTTTCGAGGACAACGCCGACCTGGTCGGCGCCCTCAATGTTCTCGGGGCCGGACGGGCCCGTTGCGCCTGCATTGCGGGCCGCATGGCCTGCATTGCGGGCCGCATGGCCTGCGAAGTGAGCGGTGCGGTCAGGCTGCCGGCCGCAGGAACCCGCCGAAGCGACTTGGAGGGGGGGTCTTATGCCCCGTCTGGGCGCCGTGGGAATCCTCGGCCTTCATGCCGGGGAGGATGTCAAAAAAACCCGGCTAAGCCGGGTTTCAAGGTGCTATGATGCGTGTGGGTCGGCGTCACACCGCGCGAATATTGGACGCCTGTGGCCCCTTGGGCCCGTGCTGGACCTCGAACTCAACCTCCTGGCCCTCTTTGAGGGTCTTGTAGCCGTCCATCTGAATGGCCGAGAAGTGGGCAAACACGTCGTCACCTCCCGCGCTCGGTGAGATGAAGCCGTATCCCTTGCTTGCGTTGAACCACTTCACAATACCTGTTGCCATGCCATGATCCCCCTACTGATAGCGTGTCGCCCGCAAAGCCGTGCTTGAAAACGGGTCATATTTTAGGTAATGCTAATAAAGGCCTACGAACCAGGCCCGTCCGTATTCATGCTTAATTCTTTTGTCAAGTCAAGATGGGCGACGAAAGGGGGTGGACGAGCCCTGGACGCGTGCGTGCGATCGGCAGAAAATCGCCACATGGTGACTTCATGGCGCAAGGAGGTCTTTGTGCAAGCAGGACAGGTCGGTAATGGCGGATAGGCGCCCTGGCGACGTGGCGGATCTGGATGTCCAGGAGGCCAAGCCCAAGGTCGCTTTACCGCCCCTTTACAAGGTGATTATCCTGAATGATGACTATACTCCGATGGACTTCGTGGTCCTGGTGCTCGAACGGTTCTTCAACAAGAACCGCGAGGAAGCGACGCGCATCATGCTGCATGTCCATCAGCGCGGCGTCGGGGTATGCGGCGTATATACAAGGGAAGTCGCCGAGACTAAAGTAAGACAAGTGACCCATTTCTCCGGCGAGAATCAGCACCCCTTGCAGTGCACGCTGGAGCCCGAATAGGGGTCGGTACTTATGTGATTTGGAGGTGTTCCTTCCCATGCTATCCCAGGAACTCGAATTTTCCCTGAACATGGCCTTCCAGGAGGCCCGCGAGAAGCGCCATGAGTTCATCACCGTCGAGCACCTGCTGGCTGCGCTCCTCGACAACCCGAGCGCGGCGCGCGTGCTGCGTGCCTGCGGGGGAAACATCGAGGAACTCCGCCGCAGCCTGACCGCCTTCCTGCGTGAGAACATCCCGACGCTTGCCCCCGGCAGCCA
>DAHWGZ010000068.1 GCA_027335965.1 Acidiferrobacter sp. | reverse complement strand
AGCCTGACCCAGGCCATCCTCGAGCAGAAGGACTGGGAGGTCTATGGCATGGACATGAACAACGACAAGCTCGAGGCCTGTCTTGGCAATCCGCGATTCCATTTCGTGGAAGGCGACATCACGATCAATCGCGAGTGGATCGAATATCACATCAAGAAGTGCGACGTCGTGTTGCCGTTGGTGGCCATCGCCACCCCCGCCACCTATGTCACGGACCCCCTGCGGGTGTTCGAGCTGGATTTCGAGGCCAATCTCGATATCGTGCGCAAGTGCGTGCGTTATAAGCGCCGCGTGCTGTTCCCCTCGACGTCCGAGGTCTATGGCATGAGCGCCGATACCCCCTTCAACGAGGAGACGAGCCATCTGGTGCTGGGTCCCATCCACAAGCAGCGCTGGATCTATTCGTGCTCGAAGCAGCTCATGGATCGCGTCATCTATGCCTATGGCAAGGAAGGCCTGCCGTTTACCCTGTTTCGTCCCTTCAACTGGATCGGGCCCAAGCTCGACAACATCCTGGAGCCCAAGGAAGGGAGCTCGCGCGTCCTGACCCAGTTTCTCGGCAACATCCTGCGCGGCAAGGACATCCAGCTCGTCGACGGCGGCAATCAGAGGCGCAGCTTCACGTACATCGATGACGGCGTCGACGCCCTGCTGCGCATCATAGAAAACCGCGACGGTTGCGCCGACGGCCGCATCTTCAACATCGGCAACCCGGCCAACGACTGCTCCATCAAGGAGCTCGCGGACGCGCTCGTGGCCTTGGTCCGGTCCTATCCCCGGTACGCCGCCTTGGCCGACCAGGTGAAGGTCGTGGCGGTCAACTCGAAGGAATATTACGGCGAGGGCTACCAGGACATCCTCACGCGCGTGCCCTCGATCGAGAATGCCCGCAACCACCTTGGCTGGGAGCCGCACACCGATCTCGCGACCGCCTTGAAGAAGACCCTGGACTATCATCTCGGTCGCCCGTCTCAGGAACTGCAATAAGGGAATGCCCGATATCATCATTGCCGTGAAGGTCGACGTGGACACCGAGCGCGGCACGCGTCTCGGTGTCCCGGCCTTGGCGCGGGTCTTCGATGAGCTCGGGATACGCGCGACCTTTTTCTTTTCCCTGGGCCCCGACAACACCGGACGGGCCTTGCGGCGGGTGTTTCGTCCCGGCTTCCTGAAAAAGGTCAGACGCACGAGCGTCATCGGCACCTACGGCCTGCGCACCTTGCTAAACGGCGTATTGTGGCCCGGTCCGCATGTCGGCCGACGCCATGGCGATGTCATGCGCGGCATTCGCGACGCCGGTCACGAGGTCGGCATCCATTGCTACGACCACATCCGCTGGCAAGATGGCCTGCACCGCATGCGTCTTGCCGAAGTGCGCGCCGAGTTTGGCCGGGCGCGCGCGGAATTCGCGCGCGTCTTCGGGACGCAGGCCGCCGCGGCGGCCGCCGCCGGCTGGCAGGCCGACGCGCAGAGCCTCGCGGTTTACGACGAGGCCGGACTTGGTTATGCCAGCGACACGCGCGGCAATAGCCCGTTTTTCCCCGCCGCCGGCGGCCAGCGCTTTCGCACGCTTCAGATCCCCACGACCCTCCCGACCTTAGACGAGCTCATGGGCCGCCCCGACTTTCCCGACGACATGCTGGCCACGCACTACTTTTCCCTGCTGCACCGCAACGGGGTCAACGTGATGACCGTCCATGCCGAGATCGAGGGCATGGTCAAGCTCGACTGGTTCCGCGAGTTCCTGGCGCGCGCCGTATCCATGCGCGTGCAATTCCTCACCCTCGCGGAGGTCGCCCAGACGGTCCTGGAGCGGCCCGAGGCGGTGCCCGTGAACGAACTCATCCAGGGCGAGATCGATGGCCGTTCAGGGACGCTGGCCGTTCAAGGCAGCGCCATCGCGTGACGGCCTCCGGGCCAGACGCCCTGCCGGTCACCGCCTGCCTCGGCGACCTGCGGGCGGCCCTGTCGGACCACGGCGTGGTGCTCCTGTCGGCGCCCACCGGTAGCGGCAAGACCACCGCCATACCCCCGGCGCTGCTTGATCTCCCGGTCCTTGGCGCGCGCAAGATCCTCATGCTGGAGCCCCGCAGGCTGGCGGCGCGCCTGGCCTGCGAATGGATGGCCTCGGCCATCGGCGAGCGGCCTGGCGCCACCATCGGCTACCGCACCGGCACCGAGACCGCGGTCTCGGAGGCGACGCGCATCGAGGTCATGACCGAGGGCGTGTTGACGCGCCGCCTGCAGCGCGATCCCGAGCTTGCCGACACCGGCCTTGTGATCTTCGACGAGGTGCACGAGCGGCACCTGGCGACGGACCTGGGCCTGGCCCTGGTCCGCGATGTCCAGTCGGGCCTGCGCCCCGATCTGCGCATCCTGCTCATGTCGGCCACCCTCGCCGATACCGCCTTCACCCGGTATTTTCCCGATGCGCCCCTCGTGGAGTCGCAGGGACGGCAATTCCCCGTGGCCATCGACTACCTCTCGGGCACCGCCGGCGCGCGCCTCGACCGGCTCGTGCGCGATGGCGTGCTGCGGGTGCTGGCCGCCACTTGCGGCGACGTGTTGGTGTTTCTGCCCGGCATGCGCGAGATCGTCCACTGCGAGCGGGTGCTGGAAGGCGATATGGTGGCCATGGGCATCGTGCTGCGCCGCCTCCATGGCGCGATGTCGGGCGCGGAGCAGGACCTGGTCCGGGAACACGAGGGACCGCGCCGCGTGATCCTCGCAAGCGCGGTCGCGCAAAGCAGCATCACGTTGCCGCGCGTCGATGGCGTCGTGGACGCGGGCCTCATGCGCACCGCCTGCTTCGATCATGCCAACGGATTTACGCGCCTCGTCACCTCTCCCGCGAGCCAGGATATCGCCGACCAGCGCGCCGGGCGCGCGGGACGCGTGCGCCCTGGCCATTGCCTGCGCCTATGGACCCGGGACGATCAGCGTGGCCGGCCCCGCTTCGCGCGCCCCGAGATCGAGCAGGCCGACCTCAGCGCGCTGGCGCTCGATCTCGCCGCCTGGGGGACGCCGGATGCCGGCGGCTTGCATTGGCTGACGCCCCCGCCGTCTCCGGCGCTCGTGGCCGCGCGCCAGTTCCTCCAGGGGCTTGGGCTGCTCGCCCTGGATGGCCGGATCACGGCCGCCGGCCGCCGCACCGTGGACCTGGGGTTCAATCCGCGTCTGGGGGCGATGCTGGCCCACGCCGCGCCCGCGCACAGGCCCTTGGTGTGCGCCATGGCGGCGATCGTAGACGAGCGCGACACGATCCGTGATCGCGATGATGTCGCGGTCGCGACCCGGCTTGCGTGGCTGCGGGCGCATCCGGACTCGGCGGCCGGAAGGCGCATGCGCCGTCTCGCCAGGCGATCGCGCGTGCCGACCTGGGCCGGCGAGGGCGCAAGCGAGGAAGAGATGGCGCGGCTCCTCCTGCCGGTCCATGGCGATCGCATCGCGGTGCGCGTGGACGAAAACGGCGAGGCCGCGACCTTCAAGCTGGCCTCGGGCCCCCGCGCGCGGCTTGCGCGCGCAGACCCCTTGAGCCGCCAGCACGCGCTTTTGGCGCTGATCGTCGAGGAGACCGCCGAGGGTCCGTGGATCCGCCTGGCGGCGCCGCTCCATGGCTCGCCGTGGGATGAGGCGGAGCGATCGGCCGTCGAGCGCCTGCACGTGCGCTGGGATGAGCGCGCGCAGGCCTTTGCCGCGCACAAGGAGCGCTGCCTGGGCGACATCCGCTTACAGGCGCTCCCATGCGCGGTTCCCGCCGACGCGGATTTCCCAGGGGCCCTGGAGGCCGCGGTGCGGCGCGCGGGCCTTGCCGCGCTCCCTTGGACCGAGGAGGCGGTGACCCTGCGCGCGCGTCTCGCGTGGCTCGGCTCCTTGCCATCGCCGGAGGGCTGGCCCGATGTCAGCGACGCCGCGCTCGCCGGTCATGCCCAGTGGCTTTCCGCGGCGGTCCTGGCGTCCAGGGGAAAGAGCGTGGGGGTCGACGTGGCGCGCGGGCTCCGTCATGGACTGCTCTCGCCCGCCCAACAACACGAACTCGAGCGCCTGGCGCCGGCCTCGCTGCCGCTGCGCTCCGGCCGTTCTTATCCGCTGCGTTATACCGCAGGCGGCGCCCCCGTGCTCGCGGCCCCCTTGCAGGAGTTCTTGGGGATGAGCGAGACGCCGAGGCTCTGTGCCGGTCGCGTCGCGGTCACAATCGAACTGCTGTCGCCGGCGCGTCGGCCGCTCCAGGTGACCTCCGACCTCCGGGGTTTCTGGCAAAAGGCCTACCCCGAGCTCAGGCGCGCGCTCGCGGCCCGCTACCCGCGCCACGAGTGGCCCCTGGATCCGCTCAACGTGCCGCCGTATCGCCCGCGCCAGAGGCGGCCCTGAGGCCGAGTTTGCCGAACAAGACCTGATCGGCGGCGACGCTGGGGTTTGGCGTGGTGAGCAGCACGTCGCCCGAGAAGATCGAATTGGCGCCCGCGAAGTAACACAAGGCCTGCAGCTCCTCGCTCATGCCCTCGCGGCCCGCGGCGATGCGTACGCGGCTCGTCGGCAGACAGATGCGCGCCACGGCGATGGTGCGCACGAACTCGAAGGGCTCGAGGCTTGGTTGATCCCCAAGCGGCGTCCCCGGCACGCGGACCAGAAGGTTGATCGGCACGCTCTCCGGCGGCGGATCGAGCGCCGCGAGCTGGGCGATGAGTCCGGCGCGGTCGTGGCGCGTCTCCCCCATGCCCACTATCCCCCCGCAGCACACCTTGAGCCCGGCCTTGCGCACCCGGGAGAGGGTCTCCAGGCGATCGTCGTAGGTCCGCGTCCCTATCACCTCTCCGTAGAATTCCGGGCTGGTGTCGAGGTTGTGGTTGTAATAATCGAGTCCGGCCGAGGCCAGCTGCTCGGCCTGGCCCTCGCGCAAAAGCCCGAGCGTCGCGCAGGTCTCGAGGCCCAGGCCGCGGATCGCGGCGACCATCTCCGTCACGCGCTTTAAATCGCCTTCCTTGGGGCCACGCCATGCCGCCCCCATGCAAAAGCGCCCGGCGCCGGCCGCCTTGGCGCGGCGCGCGGCCGCCACCACCTCATCGACGCCCAGCAAGGCCTCGTCCTGAACGTTCGTGTCATGACGCCGCGACTGCGGGCAGTATCCGCAATCCTCCGGACAGCCACCGGTCTTGATCGAAAGCAGCGTGCTGATCTGGATCTCGTTGGCGTCGAAATGGCGCCTGTGGATCGTATGGGCCTCGAACAGAAGATCAAAAAAGGCGCGGGCGAACAGTTCTTCGACGGCATGCGTAGTGTGGGTCATGGCTCCTCCTCGCGGCCACGCTACGGCGGCCGTCGTCCCCTGTCAACTGTCGAAGCTTATTCCGGTTGACGGGTGTTGGAGCGCCCGATGCCCATATAACGGAATCCGGCCTCCGAGAGCCGCTCCGGATCGTATTGGTTGCGGCCATCGAAGATGCGCGGCTCTCTGAGAAGCCGTCCCATGCGTTCGAAATCCGGATGCCGGAAAGGCTTCCATTCCGTGACCAGGATCAGGGCATCGGCCCCCTCCAGCGCCCGGTATTGATCATCCGCGAGCACGAGCGAGCCGCTCTTGAACCAGGACTCCGGGAGCTCGTGGCGCGCGGCCGTCATCGCCACCGGGTCGTAGGCCGTGACCCGCGCGCCCGCCCCGATCAAGGCCTCCAGGAGCACGATCGACGAGGCCTCGCGCATATCATCCGTGCCGGGCTTGAAGGCGAGCCCCCAAAGGGCAAAATGACGCCCTTTGAGATCCTTGCCGTATTCGCCGACGATATGCGCAAACAGCAGATGCTTTTGCTGCTCGTTGCGCGCCTCCACCGCCTTCAAGACCGTGGGCTCGAATCCGCAATCGTCGGCCATGCGCACGATGGCCTTGACGTCCTTCGGGAAACACGAGCCGCCGTAGCCGCAGCCGGGATAGATGAATGAGTAGCCTATGCGGCTGTCCGACCCTATGCCGCGGCGCACGCTCTCGACATCCACGTCCAGGCGCTCGCAAAGATTGGCGATCTCGTTGATGAACGATATCTTCGTCGCCAGCATGGCGTTGGCGGCGTATTTCGTCATCTCCGCCGCCCGCACGCTCATGAACAGCAGGCGTTCGTGGTTCCGCATGAAGGTCGCGTAAAGATCCCGCATCCGGTCGCGCGCCCTATCCGATTCGCAGCCGACGATGACGCGGTCGGGCCGCATGAAATCGGCAACGGCATCGCCTTCCTTCAAAAACTCCGGATTGCTGACCACATCGAAGGGGATGTCGACACCGCGGGCCTCGAGCTCCGCGGCGATCGCGCCGCGCACGCGCTCCGCGGTGCCGACCGGCACGGTCGACTTGTCGACGACAATGGCGTAATGACCGAGGTGGCGGCCGATGTCGCGGGCGACGTTCAGGACATGCCGCAAGTCCGCCGACCCGTCTTCATTGGGTGGCGTGCCCACTGCTATGAAGTAGACATCGCTCGTGGCGAGGGCGTCTTGAAGCGAGGTGCTAAAGCGCAGCCGCTGCGCGGCCACGTTGCCGCTCACGATGGTTTCGAGCCCCGGCTCGTATATCGGCAGCACGCCCCGTTTGAGATTCTCGATCTTGCGTTCGTCTATGTCGACGCAGGTGACCTCGTTGCCCATCTCGGCAAAGCATGCGCCCGTTACGAGCCCCACGTACCCCGTGCCTATCACGGTCAATTGCATCGTCGTGTCCACCACACCAAACGGCAACGCCTGCCGCGCGGGACATTCTAGCAGATCACGCGACGCGACTCCCGGTTCGCGGCCGCGCCGGGCGGCGCCCAACCGCCGTCCGGTCGATGAGCCGCCCGGTGGCGCCGCCTTTCGGGGTCAAGGCCGCGCTGGCGTCTTGCAAAACGCCACCCCTTCAGCATCCATGCCGCCCGCGAAGAGGCGCGTGCCGTCGGCTTAAACCCGGGCACCGAACCTTTTAAAGCGACGGCGTTACGTCGCGTCCCCCATAGAGCCGTTCGTAACGCGTCTGGCAATCCGTGCAGCGTTCGGCGGTCGGGTAGGCCTCGAGGCGCGCGTAGGGGATCTCGCACCCGCATTCGATGCACGACCCGTAAGTGCCTTCCTTCACGCGCTCGAGCGCGCGGTCGATGGCGCGCACCTCGCGGACCTCGTTTTCCATCTCGGCCAGGTTCAGGTCGGTTTGTTGCAGGGCCGTTGATTCATCCCCCGGATCCGCGACCTCGCCGGTTATGTGACGGAGATTGTCATGGCCCGCGTCGCTGGTTCCGGCCTGAATCATGGCCAGCAGGTCCTGGCGCCGGCGCGTGAGCTGGTCGGTCAATGTCTGAAGCTCGGTGGCAGTAAGCTCGGTCATCGGTAACCCTCCTTCGGGCTCGGCAACTGGGGAAATGGCCTGCGCAGACACTGCCCGAGATGAACCCGCATGGGGCATTATGCGCCGCCTATCGTGCCAGACGCACGACTGGCGCGCGCCGGACTCTCGTCCGACCCCATGAGTTGACGATTGGGCGGCCGCTCACGGAAATTTGCGCGTTTCGCGCGGCGTCAGACGCGCAATCCGCCGGGCGGATGTCATGCGCCTCGATGCACCGATCATGCACGATCCCGCGTCCTCGTTCCTTTCGCTTCATGGGCGTGCGCAAACCGGCGGCGTTATCCTCGCGGACGCCCTTTGGTGGTCTCCTTTGCCGCGCCCGAGCGGGGTGGCAAGCAACATCCGCGCCCGTCGACCCGCTTTCTTGCGAAACGGCCGCGCAAATTGTTTGCAAATGTTGATATCGCTGTTACAGTTAGGCTTGACGGCAATGCGATCTCGTGATGTGGATGGCGTGTGCGCCGTTAGTGGTGGGATTGGGCGCGCCTCGAGATGTCGCGCTCGCAACATGCGGCCGATATGGCGTTTCGGTCGCGCACTGGCCGGTTGGCTCCTTGCCCCGACGCCCGAACTCAGGGAGGCGGAGAGTTGGCGGAGCGCAGCTCTTAACATGAACGAAGGAGTGAGCGTATGGCAATGAAGAAGAAGGCGGCGGCGCCCAAGAAGGCGGTGCG
>DAHWGZ010000067.1 GCA_027335965.1 Acidiferrobacter sp. | reverse complement strand
ACCATTCGGCCCACATCTCCAAGGAGACCATGGCGTATCTCGCCACCCGTCCGGGCCGCTTCCAGTATGTGCATACACCCAAGCATGGGTCATGGCTCAATCTCGTGGAGAGCGCCTTCTCCAAAATGGCCCGCACCTTCCTGCGTCACATCCGCGTCGCAAGCCGCGACGAACTCAAGCAACGCATTCTCCAGGGGATCGCCGAAATGAACGCGCAACCGGCCATCTTCCGCTGGAAGCGCTTCGACCTGGATCTGGGCTGATGTGTCAGTCTATTGGCGTTACGAAGTACTAGGGCTCGAGGAGTTCAAGAAGCTGGTCGACGGGAGCTATGGTCAACTGAGTCCGCGGGCGCGTGTCCAGATCGAGGAGTATCTGCGCAAGATCCCGGGCTGGAAGGAAGGGGTGCCACTCTCGGAGCAGGGCAACACGGTCAGCGAGCAATTTGGTTATGCCCAGATGTACTGGACGCGTGCGCTCGGGACGCTCGCGGATTCGTACGGGCACATCTATGGGGATGCCCATGCCGAGGTGGATTTCCCGGACGTGGTCTTGAATCGCCGGATCCTGGTGGTGCTGCTGCCAGCGATGGAGAAATCCTTGGATGATCTGGGCCAGATCGGCAAACTGAACCTGGCAAGTCTGAAAGGGACAATGGCGCTTGGCCTCGGGTTTCGCCTGGAGGGCTCGCGCGAAGAGGTCCTCGAGTCCCTGCCGTCCGCCTCCGATATCCCGACGATCGGCATCTTTGACGAGTACGGCTATATGGCCGCCCCGGGGTTCGCGGTCGCGGCTGCCCAGGCCCGGGGCCTGGGATTCGGGGCGGTGTTCGCGGGTCAGGGGCTCCCTGGCTTCAAGGTCCTGAATCCGACTGGAGGCGACGTCGAGGTCAAGCAGATCGTCGACAACACCCGCACCAAGATCGCGATGGCTGTCGAGGACGCGTCCGATACCATGGAGCTTTTTCAGAAGATTGCGGGTCAGGTGGATGTCACGCGGGAATCCTCATATGAAATCGATGCGATCGGTCAGGCCATCGGGACCGGCACCGCGACCCTGCAGAAGGAATCCCGTATCCATGTGATGGATATTCGGCGCCAGATCGAAGGCGAGGCCCATGTTTTGTGGCAGCATCGGTTGATCCGCATGATCTTCTTTCATGCGAACGTGACGTTGCCGCGCCGCATGCGGTTGAATCAGGGCGTAGCCATCCGTTTCGAGCGACTGGAGGACGTGGGTGCCGGCGCTACGGCCGGGACGGGAACCGGGGTCGGGGGTGATGCCGTCCCACTGTCACCGGAGGAAGAACGCTTTGCGGCGGTGTTCGGCCTGGCCGATGTCCCGGACGGCGACCCCGCGGAAATCGTGCTGTCGGCCGTGGTCGCGTGGCGGCAGGCGCAGGTCGGGGGCTTGCAGCGCCAATCATCGGGTGGCGGGCCTGGTACGACGCCGGCGCCGGAACCTGTGAATGTCCATGAGCAAGGGTGTAAAGGGACGTTGACCGATCTCGAGGAAGACGATCTGGCATTCCTTGCCCAAGGTGATCGTGGGCTCCCGGAGGAAGAGGCCGCATCACCCGTACCCGATTCGGATCATGGCGCCGAGACCGTTCCCATGCCGCCCGCGCCATCAGACGCCGTGCGCACCGAAGAATCGGCCTATCAGGCTGTAGAGACCTTGGCGGACACCTTAGGCATGGCCTCCGGGCTGACCGAGGCTTTGCGCACGCAAAGGCAGGAGCAGGCCGCTTTTACGGAGGACTACCCGGCCGATTTGGATCGTGCCCGAGGCCCCGCCGATGACCAGGACCTGGATGAAATCGAACGCCGGCTGCGCGAGGCGTTGCAGTCCCATGAGACGGACACATGAGAAAAAGAAAGACTCGATATACAGGTGATTTCACGATCTTTTGGTCACCTATCATGCTTTTTAGAGGGGGGTTTCGGCGTTGATTTCCTCACGATGTTGTCTCATAGTGAAGCCATAAAGTGCGTGATCGACAAAGGCCATCCATGAAACCCTCTGAAGCGCTCGAAAGCCACCGCGATGCGGTGCTACGCATTGCCACTCGTCTCGGGGCCAAGAACGTACGCGTGTTCGGCTCCATCCTGCATGGTGAAGATACGGAAAGCAGTGATGTCGATCTCTTGGTGGACGTACCCCGAGGCACTACTCTCCTTGATATGGTGCGCCTCCAGAGTTCCATCGAGAAGGAACTGGGCACTTCAGTGGATGTTCTAACGGCTCTTGATCTGCCATTGCAGTTCCGCGATCAGGTGCTCCAGGAGGCCAAGCCCCTGTGAGCAAAGAATTGCGTGACGCGGATTACCTGGAACACATTCAGGAAGCCATCCGCAAAATTCAGCGCTACGTGGCCGATAAGAGTGAAACGGATTTCATGGCTGACGATCTCGTTCAGGATGGTGTGATTCGTAACCTCGAGATCATTGGGGAGGCAGTGACCGAACTCAGCCCAAAATTGAAAGCCGCGAATGGTGACGTATCATGGGGAGAAATCGCTGGAATGCGCAATCGTCTTATCCATGGCTACATCAGCGTAAACCTGCAGATTGTTTGGGATACTGTGGAGAAGGTGTTACCAAACTTCCTGGAAAAGGTGGGAAAGATCCAGCAAGAAATGGAATGTCTCAATGAGGTGAAGCGAGGAAGGCCTTCGCCCCATTGAGGATGCACCCTGCCTTTTTGCAGCCTGTAAAGACGGTATATAATAGCCTGTATATCCGTTATATGTGAGGAACCCCATAATGGAAGATCCAGAGCAAGGTGAGATCGCAAGCCCATGGGACGCAATGTCAGGGGAAGCCTTTCAGAGACCCTTGCGCGCTCAGGATATTAAGACGGTGACGTGGAATGGTAGGGCCATGCCGCGAACCGTCCAGGAGTACCTGGCGGATCTGACGCAGGCCTACGAAAAGGACGCGGCGGAGCGGTTCAAGGAGACAACGAGTCCGCAGACCGAGGGGACAGTCGAAGGAGCGCCCGTCCAGGCCCCCGCGGGCTCCACGGGGAGCGGAGGCGTGCGGCTGCCTCGATTCTCCCGTACGAACCGGACGTCCCCGGCGCTCTCGCCCACGCCTCATAGAAACAAACGCATGCCCGTTCGCATGACCCTTCTGGCGCGTCATCTGGCAGATACCACTGCCATGCAGGCTGAGATCGTGAAGATGGCAAGCGCTTTCCGCGCGGATCCAACAGGACCCGAGGCGCTGGCGTGTCTGCGTCGTATCCATACCTTGTCGCGCGCTTTTCATCGATCGGCCCGGCAGTCTGGCCGCCATGCCTGGTGGTTCGGAAAATCGGGCTCCCCTCAAACAGCGGCGGCGGGCCTGGATCATGTTCAACGCCTGAACGCCCTTGCGCGCGTATCGCTCGAGGGTATACCCGACCAGAAGAAGGCCCTGGAACGGATTCAGGAACAACTCCGGACCTTGCAGCGCATCATCCAGGGGCTGCTGGCACGCTTTGCGCCGCGCAAAAATGCCGGTCTGCTCCCGCCGCCATCGCCGCGACCGTGATGACTGGTTGGAGAAACTGATTTAGTCATGGCGCGGTTCTCAGAGGATGGGGTGGTTGTCGCTTATGCGTGAGGGATATAACACATCGCCTATCCGCGCTGCAAATCGGGAGGAAAAACCGTGAGAACGAGATCTAACGCTCCGCAGACACGCACTCTCAATTTGCAAGACCGGATTCGTTCCCTTGTTGTCGCCGCCGGGGATGACCAGGACACGGTCCTGGATGATAGGCCCTGCTTTTGGGATATCTCCTATGCCACGACGGCGCGTGGGCCCAGAGGGCCTGCGGGGGGTCCGGGTGAGGACCTGTTGATCGCATGGGCGCACGTCGCTTATGACCCAATCGATGGTCCATTCTTGCTGACCGTGGAATCGGGGGACTGGGCGTTTGCGTTTGCGCCGGACGGTTCGATCGCCCGCGCGCGCAGTGGCGATCGCCACGCTGTCGCCACCGGAGACAAAGAAGCGGCCTTTACGCGATTTGTCGCCGCTATAGGCCTCGCGCGCGTGACCCCGCTCCCAAAAGCGGATCCGCTGGGCGATCCCGTCGAGGAGGCATGACCTATGGAACGATTCTGGCCTGATCTGGCCCATTATCGCCTCGCTTGCTGGATCGAGGCCCTGCCCGATCCCCCGACGGGGTCTACCGCACCGTCATCCCGGCAATATCGGTTTCGGCTGATGCCAATCGGCGCCATGAGCGCACAGGATATGACCGCGGCCCAAGAGGCCCTGGCGCCGCTCGTGCGCGATTGGGGCGCGGAGATACGGGTGCTGTCGCCGGAGGGCATCGCAGCGACCTGGATCGGATCCAAGGTGCCATCCAGCATTGCATTCCTGGAGCGTTTGCCAGCGGCTGTGATTCGTCCATTGGAAAGTCTGACCCGCGGCCCTTGGTGGCGGGAACGCCCAGCGACGGGCCCCTCCGCCCAATGGGTATGGCGCGTACTCGATCCGCCGATCAGTCGATTGGGGACGGTTCCGTCGCGATATGGTCAAGTGCCCTACGAGCTCTGGACCGAAACTCCGGAGGCGGCGGCGCGCTATGGGGACCGCTACGAGGCGGTGACGCGGTCCGAGTGCTTGACCGCCACGCCGTTGTGCGCGGAAGCGCGCAATGGGGGCCTATGGGTCCTTACGCCAGATCCGGCGCACGGGCTTGTCGTGACCGAGGCGGATGGCGTCGCCATCCCGCCACCGGTCCTGGAGGGCGCCCTTTCCTTGTCGCTCTCCAAGGAGGCGCCGGTGAGAGGAGAGGGGACTATTGCGGCGCTGCCGGCGGCCCAATCCCCCGCCATGACCCGGCAGGATTTCGGGGAAAAGATCGGGGGTGCGCGCAAGGACCTCGCAAGCCGGGGCGAGCCCCTCTACGATGCGCCGACTGAGTGGGCGGAGCGTACGCAACTGTCACTGCCCGCCATCCGCGAGGCCGCGAAGAAGGTCCGCCGTGAACTCTATTGGCCTGCCCCCACGGCTGCCGACCGGGCGGCCTTTTTTGCTGCGGGGGGATCGCCGTGGGTGTGGCTCCTTCGCGAGGCGGTTCGGGAGACGATTTCGGCATCGCCCGCGAATCTCGCTTCCGTCAAGCGCGCGGTGCGTGCGCGATATCGTTCGGATGCCGGCAAGGCCCGGGTTCTGGCGGCCGCGGCGTTCTATTACCCGCGTCTGGTCGGTATCCTCCGGGCTCAGGTCGAGTCCTGGGTATCTCTTGAGGATCCTATGCGTCGGATCGCGCAGGATCAGCGCCATGCAGCGGATTGGCACGGCTCACGTGCGCGCCGACTCTTTGGTCACGACCAACTCACAACGTCTCTTGATGGTCTGGAGATTGGGCAATGGGTCGAGCGGGAAGAGGAGTTGGCCGCTTTGATGGCGGCGATCCCGCCTGCAGAGGCGTACGCCACACTGGGAGCTGTAGGCTCCGCACCGCCGGCGCGTCTCTGGCAGTTCGTGGTGCGTGCCGCTGGCGTCGCGGATTTCCTGGATGGATTATCTCGTCGACCGCCGTCGGCCGACGCGGGGCGGGCGGCACGCGAGGAGGCCTACGGCGTCTGGACCCGAGTGACCGGGGCTCCCGCCTCACGCTGCCTGGATGGCTCCCTGACCCCGCTTGCATGGAGCGACTATCTCTATGGTTGGCCGGAGCTGCTGGTGCGTCTGGCCTGCCTGGATGATCTGGCCCAGCGCGAGGGCGTGTCCGAGACCGTGAAATCCCGGGTAGAGGCGGCCGATCCCGGAAAGGAACCGGTCGATCACGCAGTCGATGAGGAGGCGGCAGGCGCGCTCGCATCCCCTGACGGGGAATCATCCGACAAGGGTCCGGATGGCATGATCGGACAGGGGATCCCGAAACGACTCATTCCATCCCCCCGCTTTGCCCATCTCACCCGCTCTGGCCCGGCCCGGCGGGAAGGTTCGGTGACCGAGGCGGAGCTCGCGACCACTTTCGGGCTGCGTGCGATCGAGTATGGCAATTGGGTCAAGGAGGGCGACCGCCAGGTGATGTTGGATCTGGCATTCGATAGCCTCGCCGACATGGCCGAGGCCCTGGGGGTCCGTACCGAGGCGATGGGCTTTCAAGGGCAGCTGGCACTGGCCCTGGGGGCGCGCGGACGGGGAGGTAGCGCTGCGGCCCATTACGAACCGGCGCGGCGCGTGATCAACCTGACCAAGACCATGGGGGCGGGGACGCTCGCGCATGAGTGGTCCCATGCCCTGGACCATTGGTTGACGTATCGTCAAGAGCCGTGCTCGCTCATCCTGGCCACGACCCGGCGCACGGGCGGACCGGAAGGCGCCATCCCGGGGGCGGGGGAGACCAGCCTGATCCAAGCGCTGCGGGTCTTTCAGGAGCAACTGCGCTTGCGAGACCCGGCGGCCACGGCGGCTGACGACCTTTCGGGTCGTTTTGTGACGCAGTTGCTGGAGTCCGAACTTCTGGCGCCGGCGGTACATTTGGCACCGCTCGAGGCGGGTCGGGTGGTGAGCGCCTGGGTGCGCGACGCCGTGATCCCCCTGATGACGCAAGCCGGCCCCAGCCCTTCGGCCTTCGCGGCACTCTTCTGCGACCGCGGCGGCCGTCGCGGCGCCTGGGTCTACCGGGATGACGTGGGGGTGCGTCGATGCCGGGATTGGGTCGCGGAACATCCCGAGGTGGGGCGTTGGACACCCGAGATCGAAAAGGCCCTGTCCGATTTTCTGTCACGACCCAAGAGTCCGGGCCGACCCAGTTTTCCGTATGCCAGCTTTCGCCGTGTCTGGAAAAGGCTCGGCGCGCTCGAGCGCGACCGGAAGTTCACGCCGTTTTACCGCTCGGCCCTTCATCTGGATGCGGGGCGTGCCACGCCGCACTGGAGCAGCCCGCATGAGCTGTTTGCGCGCGGATTCTCAGCGGTCGTGCATGACCGCATGGCGCGGATCGGTATCCGGAACGATTTCGCGAGTCGCTTCAGCGCGCCGGGAGAGTTCACCGATGACCAGTGGCGCGCCTCTCCCAACCCGGAGGGACCTGAACGGGAGCGCCTGGCGGTGGCTGCTGAACCTTTCTGCGCACAACTGGGTCGAGTGCTCAACGAACCGGCGGGCGCCCCAAGAACGGAGACGGTACCACTTGTTCAGCAAGCCACGACCCCGGTAGCGGCGCGCCCTTAGAGGTTGATTCGGGTTGTGTTCACGAGATAGATGGGGGGCCGCAGGGCAGCGGTCGGATGGTAGGCGGGAAGGTGTGATTCTGGTCCGGCGATTCCGTTCCGCTCGCCATCGCCGGCGACTTCGTATATAATCTCTTCCATGATCTGGACCATCACTAGTTCCCGCCAGGGTATCCGGTAATGGCGAAAGAAATAGCATTTTTCCCGCAAAAGGCCATGGAGTCGATCCTGTATATCGCTTCCCGGCTCCCCAGACCGACCATCCATGAAGTGCTCAAAATCCGATATTTTGCCGATAAGCTACACCTCTCGGAATACGGATTTTTGGCGAGCGGCGACGAATACGTGGCCATGCAGTATGGTCCTGTGGCATCCAATACCTACAACTTGCTGAAGGCCGCGCGGGGCGATCAGTCTGAATGGCTGCATCCGAGCTTCTCGGTGATCGCTCAGGATGCTATACAAGTGACGCGCGATCATTACGTGAAGTGTCTGCGTGACCCGGACACGTCGCAACTGTCGACCGCCGATATGAGCTGCCTCGATGAGGCCATTGCGCGTTATGGGCATATGGGTTTTGGGGGACGCACACAATTGAGTCACGATGCCGCGTGGCAAAAGGCGTGGAATGCAGCGTCGCAAGACGATGTGGGGCAGGCCCCCATGCCCATTAACGAAATTGCGAAAACTCTCGATAACGCCGCGGAGATTCTGGATCACCTTCACACATGACGTCATGCATTGAATCGCTGTGACGCTTGGCGACAGCTTCCCCTCCGACCTCAAGCGGAATTCTCTACACCGCCAGTTGGTCGCCGGTGTTGTCATAAAACTCGTTCGCCGAATGGATGATGGTGACCTCCACGAGAAGCGATATATCGTGCTTCATGCGGACGCCGACAAAATCACAGCATGCGTCATTAACAGCGCCGTCAGCGGCTTTATCCAGAATCGGCCAATGCTCCTGAGATGCCAAGTGACAATGTCTGTCACAACGCATGGTTTCATGGACCATG
>DAHWGZ010000066.1 GCA_027335965.1 Acidiferrobacter sp. | reverse complement strand
AGCTCCTTCTCGAGCGAACCCGCGTTCACGCCGATCCGTATGCAGATCCCGCGATCACGCGCCGCCTCGACCACCTGGCGCACGCGGTCTTCCCGGCCGATATTGCCGGGATTGATGCGCAGGCAATCCGCGCCGAGCTTGGCCACCTCGAGCGCGATGCGGTAATCGAAATGGATATCGGTCACGAGCGCCACGTCCACGGCCTTGCGAATCTCCGCAAACGCCTGCGCCGCCTCCATGGTGGGTATCGACACGCGGACTATATCGGCGCCCGCGGCCACCAGCCGCTGGATCTGCGCCACGGTCGCCGCGACGTCGCAGGTCTCGGTGTTGGTCATGCTCTGTACGCTGATCGGGGCATCGCCCCCCACCGCCACTGGGCCCACATGGATCATGCGGCTCTTGCGACGGGTAATCCCGGTCGTATCATGCATAATTCTGATCCCGTTTTAAGGGTTGACTGTGACCCGCAAATTCCGTCCCTGGCGCGCCCTTGGCAAGGCGATCACATGGCCGCCCGCCTTGACCTCGACTCCCCGGCTGCGACTCAGGGTCACCCGGAACGGGGGCCGCCCTATGAGGTTGATGGTACGACCGACCGCGATGCGGCCCGCCATCAGCCGCGTCCCGCTCGCATCACGCACCGAAACTCGAACCGGCGCGTCGTCGGTGCTGATCTGCAGCCCGACATAACGACGCCCCTGCGGCAAGCTTACCAATCCTCCGGGGCCCGGTACAGCAATGGGTGGCCGAGACGCGCTCGCGGGCCTGGACAGGGGCCTCATGGCCGCCTTCCGTCGTGCAGGGGCGACATGCCCCTTGCGGACGGCGACGGCCGCCGCCGGGGGCCTCGCCGGCGTCGCCCGAGGCACGGCTGGCGCGCGCGGATGGATGGGGGTCTGGGCCAGCAACACGGGCGGCCGGCGCGCCGGCTTGGGGGGTAGACCCGGCGCGGCCGGCTTGCCGGTTGTGGGCATGCCCAGGGGGAACGTCCGCAACTCGCCGCTGCGGTTACGCATCGCCGTCAGATTCGTCAATCGCGGCGGGAGCACGCCGGTCATGGGCGCCGCCGCCTGCGAGGGCGCTCGCGCGACCCCCCGCTTGCGTTCATGCGCGTGCCAGACCACGACCCCGACCACGACCGCCACCAGAAACAATCCGTAAAGGGCAGGCCCGAGACGCATCCCCGCCGCCGGGACCGGCGCGTGCGCCGCCGGCAATGGCGGCGGCGCGCCATCGTCCGATGCGCGCGCCTTGGCGAATTCCTGGGGGTCTAGTCCAAGCAGCTGCGCATAACTGCGCAGATAGCCGCGCACGTAGGCCGCCGGCGGCAGATCCTCGCGCCGACCGCTTTCGATGGCCGTGATCTGGCTTGACGACAGCCGCAAGCGCTGCGCGACCTGCTCCACCGACCATCCCGCGCGCTCGCGCGCCGCGCGCAGCCGCGCCCCGGGGCTGACCGGGGCCTCGCCGTTTGCCGGATCCTCAATGTCCATTCAGCCGACCCTCACGCTGCCACTGCATGACCGTTTGCGCCTCGTGGCTATGCCGATAGCCCTCGAGCAGGCGGGTCGCGCAATAATGGACGAACCGCGGATCCTTCAGGGCCCGCCCGATGCGCACCCCGAGGAACAAGGCATGCGCGCTGCGGGCGCGCGCCAGGTACTGCGCAAGATCGCCCTTGGCCCGCGCATACTCCCGATGCTTGTAGCGGATATGCGCCAGATAGTAATAGGGGGCGGCAAGCTCCGGGGCCAGCGCCTGGGCGCGATGAAAATAATGGATGGCGGCCTTCTCGTTGGGGATTTTCAGAAGGCAAACCGCCATGTTGAGATCGGCGAGCTGCGGCGTCGGGTAGAGCGGCGAGTGCAGCGCCGCGCGAAAGCGCTTGAGACCCTCGGCCACATGGCCGGTCCCGCACAAGAATGCCCCGTAGTTGTTCTGCAGGCTACCGTCGTGCGGGTGATGCGAAAGCCCGCGGCGAAAATACCGCCGCGCCTTGGCCGGCTCGCGCAGCCGTTCCTCGACCAAGGCCATGGCGTTGTTGGCCGCGCCATCGGTCGGATCCAGGGCCAGGGCATGAGCGAGCTCGTTGCGCGCGAGCCCCAACTGCCCCTGACGCATGTAGCCGACCCCGAGCGCGGTACGCAGCTGGACGAGCTTGTGGGTTTTGGGCAAAAGCGGGGGGGTGCTTGCGCACCCCGCCAGCAGCGCCGCCCCGAGTATCGCCGCGACGAGGCTAAGACGCATGGATAGGCACGACACGCCGTGTCCGCTCCTTCACGACGCCCGCGAGCTGTCCGCAGGCGGCACGTATGCTGTCGCCGCGCGTGCGGCGGGTGACGGTCACAAGCCCCGCCGCAAGCAGGATGTCGCGGAAGCGGTCGATCACCGCATCCGATGACCGCTCGAAGGACGTCCCGGGGAACGGGTTGAAGGGAATGAGATTGACCTTGGCGGGCACCGTCCGCAAGAGACGCGCCAGCGCGCGGGCCTGCGCCACGCCGTCGTTTACGCCCGCGAGCATCGCGTACTCGAAGGTCACGCGCCGGCGCGCGTCGTTTGCCACATAGCGCCGGCAACCGGCCAGCAACTCCTCGATCGGGTATTTCTTGTTGAGCGGCACGAGCCGGTCGCGCAGGGCATCATCCGGGGCATGCAAAGACACGGCAAGGCTCACGGGCGCCGCCTCCTGAAGGCGGTCGAGGGCCGGCACGACGCCGGCCGTGCTCACCGTCACGCGCCGCCGCGACAGCCCATAGCCTAGATCATCCAGCAGGATACGGATGGCCGGACCGACCTCCTTCAGGTTCAGGAGGGGTTCGCCCATGCCCATGAACACGACGTTCGTGATCACGCGCTCGGGGCCGCCGCGCTCGGCGCGCAGCCGGTGCTCGGCAAACCATACCTGGCCCACGATCTCGGCGGCCGTGAGGTTGCGGTTGAAGCCCTGCTGCGCGGTCGCGCAGAACGCGCAGTCGAGCGCGCAACCGACTTGCGAGGAGATGCACAAGGTATTGCGCTCGGCCTCGGGGATGAACACCGTCTCGATGGCGTTGCCATCGGCGAGACGCAAGACCCATTTGCGCGTGCCGTCCAAGGACAGATGCTCGCTCGCCATCTCCGGAATCGCCACCACCGCCGACTCGGCCAGCCGCGCGGCCAAGGCCTTGCCGATATTGCTCATGGCCGCAAAGTCGGTGACCCCGCGTTGATGTAACCAGGGAAGGATCTGCTGGGCGCGGAACGCCCGCTCGCCGATCGTCGCGATGTGCGCCTCGAGCGCCGCGCGATCGAGGCCGAGCAGATTGACAGGCTGGGTGGCGCTCAGATCATCCTCCCTAGCGGGTGCGCGGACAGATGTCGGTGTCGGCGAAGAAATAGCTGATCTCGGCGCGCGCCGTGTCCGGGCCGTCGGACCCGTGCGCGGCATTCTCATCGATGCTCGCCGCGAAATCCGCGCGTATGGTCCCGGCAGCCGCGGCCTTGGGATTGGTCGCGCCCATGACCTCGCGGTTCTTGGCAATGGCATTCTCGCCCTCGAGCACCTGGATCATGACCGGACCCGAGCTCATGAAGGCCACCAGGTCATTGAAGAACGGCCGGCCCTTATGCACCGCATAAAAGCCCTCGGCCTGCGCCCGCGTCAGGTGCATCATGCGCGCGGCCACGATGCGCAGGCCGGCCTTCTCGAAGCGGTCATAGATGGCTCCGATGGCATTCTTGCCGACGGCATCGGGTTTCACGATAGAGAGCGTGCGTTCAATGGCCATGCCTGTTCCTTAGATTGAAGGGTCCATACCGAAATCGGCGCATTCTAGCGCCTTGACGGCGGCACGGCAATTTCCCCGACCACTCCGCGATCTTCGGCCCCGAATCCTGGGGGATCGCGCCGGACGCCCAAGGACCCGGCGGGCCCGCTAATCGCCGTCGGCCTCCTCGATCCAAGCCATCTGGATCGCCTCGAGGAGCTTTTCCCCGGAGCGGTCCGCCCCATCCGTGAAGTCCTCCAGTTCGAGCACCCAGCGATGCAGGTCCGTGTAGCGGACGTAGCGCGGGTCAACCTCGGGGTGCCCCTCGCGCAAAAGGATGGCGATTTCCTCGGAATCGCTCCACTTCAGACCCATGCATCCTCCTCCGTCAATGGCCTTCCGACACCATGTTGATGGTGTATTTGGGTATTTCGATGACCAGGGCCACCCCTTTGGGGATCTTCGCCTGGCAGCTCAGGCGCGAATCCGGCTCCAGCCCCCAGGCCTTGTCGAGCAGATCCTCCTCCTTATCGGTGGCCGGCGCGAGCGCCTCATAACCCTCGCGCACGAGCACATGGCAGGTCGTGCAGGCGCACGCCTTCTCGCAGGCATGTTCGATGGCGATCCCGGCGCGCAGCAGGGCATCGCAGATGCTCATGCCTTCCGGACCCTCGATATCGGCCCCCTGTGGACAGATCTCGGCATGCGGCAGGACCCGAATCCGCGGCATCAGCGAAACTCCGTGACCGAACGGCCCTTCATGGCCCGCTCGAGCCCCGCGTCCATCCGCCGCGCCGCAAACCCCGCGCTCGCGCGATCGAGCGCGGTGGTGGCCTCGCGAATCCGCTGCGCATCCGTGCCGTCGCGCGCGGTCTTCAAGGCCGCCAGGCGCTCGGTGATCATGTCGCGCTCCCCGGCCGCCAGCAGATCGGGGTCGGCGGCCATGGCCGCCGCCACCGCCTCCATCATGCGGTCAGCCTCGACCTGCTGTTCGCGCAGCGCGCGTGCCGCGGCATCCGACTCGGCGCTCGCGATCGAATCCTTCAGCATGCGCTCGACCTCGCTATCCGATAACCCGAAGGACGGCTTGACGGTCACGGCGCTCTCGACGCCCGAGATCGTCTCGCGCGCCGAGACGTTCAGCAGACCGTCGGCATCCACCTGAAAAGTCACGCGGATACGCGCGGCGCCGGCCACCATGGGCGGGATGCCGCGCAGCTCGAAACGCGCGAGCGATCGGCAATCGCTTACCAGATCGCGCTCGCCCTGGACCACATGAATGGCCAGCGCCCCCTGCCCGTCCTTGTAGGTCGTGAACTCCTGGGCGCGCGAGGCCGGAATCGGCGAGTTGCGGGGAATGATCTTTTCGCTGAGCCCCCCCATGATCTCGATGCCGAGCGACAGCGGGATCACATCCAGGAGCAGCATGTCCGCGGCGCCGGCGTTGCCGGCCAGGAGATCCGCCTGGCGCGCCGCGCCGACCGCCACCACGCGGTCGGGATCGATGTCGTGCAAGGGGGCCTTGCGAAACAGCGTACCGACGCGCTCTCGGACCCGAGGCGTGCGCGTCGCGCCACCCACCAGCACCACGGCGCCGATGTCTCCGATCTTGGCGCTTGCATCCTTCAACACCCGGCGGCAGGCGACGAGCGTGCGCTCGATCAAGGGATCGATGGCGGCATCGAGGTCGGCGCGGGTGAGTCGTCCGGAATAAATGGGCGCGGCATCGACCGCAGTCTCGGTCTCGGTGGTCAGGCGCTCGCGCGCGCTGCGCGCCAGACGCAAAAGCCGGCGCCGCTCCTCGGGGCCATCCACCCGGGCCCCGCGCGCCATCCACAGCGCCACCACCGCGGCATCCATGTCATCGCCCCCGAGGGCCGCATCCCCGCCGGTGGCCAGGACCTCGAACACCCCCTGCGAGAGCCGCAAGAGCGAGACATCGAACGTGCCGCCGCCGAGATCATAGACGCAATAGAGCCCCTCGGGATTGCGGTCGAGGCCGTAGGCCACGGCCGCCGCGGTGGGTTCGTTCAAAAGCCGCAGGACCTCGATGCCGGCCAGCCGCGCCGCATCCTTGGTGGCCTGCCGCTGGGCCTCGTCGAAATAGGCGGGCACCGTGATCACCGCCCCCGAGAGCGCGCCGCCGACGGTTTCCTCCAGGCGCGCCTTCAAGGCCGCGAGCACATGCGCCGAAACTTCCACCGGCGTCTTGTCGCCGGCCGCGGTCTCGATACGCACCATGCCCTGCTCGCCGGCCGCCAGCCGATAGGGGCTCTCGGAGACATCGGCGCGCCCACGACCCATGAGCCGCTTCACGGAGGCAATGGTATTGAGGGGGTCTGCGATCTCGGCGTCCTGCGCCTCGCGCCCGACGGTCACATGCCCGTCGCCATGGAATCGCACCACGGACGGCAACAGCGCCTCGCCCGCGGCGTCGGCCAGGACCGCCACCTCGCCATCGCGCACGGTGGCGATGAGCGAGTTCGTGGTGCCAAGATCGATCCCGGCGACGAACTTGCGGGAATGAGGGGCCGGCGATTGTCCGGGCTCGCTGATTTGGAGGAGGGCCATCTACGGCACCTCGGTCACGGCGTCATCGAGCTCCTTCAGGAAGCGCTCGAGGAATTGCAGCTCGCGAACGAGCATCCGCGCCTCATCGAGGTCGGCGGCATCCCCGCGCCCCAAGGCGGCGGCGAGACGCGCCTCCTTGCCCTCGCGGCTCGCCGCCACCTCGCCTGCGAGCGCGGTCACCTCGTCGGCGCGCCCCGCCCCTTCCTCCAGGCGCTCGCGCCATGCCATCTGCTCCATCAGAAAGTCCCCGTCCATGGCCGTATCGGTCTCCTCGTCCGTCGATATCCCGCGCAAGGCCAGCAAGTGGCGGGCGCGCTCGACCGGGTCGCGCAGGACCTTCAAGCCATCATTCAGATCGGCGCTCGTCGCCACCGCGCGCCGGCGCTCCTCGCTCGTGCCCTGGGCATAACGATCGGGATGCCAGATGCGGATACGCTCCCGGTGGCGGGCGGCGAGATCACCGGAATCGATATCGAATCGCGCCGGCAGGCCAAACAGCTCGAAATAATTACGCACCATACCGGGCCCCGCAAGACTAGACGCTGAAGCTCTCGCCGCAGCCGCACGTGTCCTTCTGGTTGGGATTCTGGAACCGAAAGCCCTCGTTCAGGCCTTCACGGGTGTAATCGAGGATCGTGCCCTCGAGATAGACGAGGCTCTTCGGATCCACCAACACCTTGATCCCGTGGCTCTCGAAGACGCTGTCCTCGGGGGCCGCCTGATCGGCATACTCCAAGACGTAGGCCATGCCCGAACAGCCGCTCGTACGCACACCCAGACGCAGCCCCGCGCCGTGCCCGCGCTTATCCAACGAGCGCCGCACATGCCGCGCGGCGTTCTCGGTCAGTGTGACCGCCATAGCCCCACCCTCCTCTAGGCTGCGTTGATGTTCTCGTCCTTGCCGGTCTTTTTGCGGTAATCGGCGATCGCCGCCTTGATGGCGTCCTCGGCCAATACCGAACAATGGATCTTGACCGGCGGCAACGCCAATTCCTCGGCGATGTCGGTATTCTTGATCTGCCCGGCCTCATCCAGGGTCTTGCCCTTGACCCATTCGGTGAGCAGCGAACTCGAGGCAATGGCGCTCCCGCAGCCATAGGTCTTGAAGCGCGCCTCTTCGATCACGCCCTGATCATTGACGCGGATCTGGAGTCTCATCACATCCCCGCATGCCGGCGCCCCCACCATGCCGGTCCCTATCGCCGGATCGGCCTTGTCGAACGACCCGACGTTGCGCGGATTTTCGTAGTGATCCAACACCTTGCTTCCGTATGCCATAGTCTCTCTCCCGTGCTCTAACCAAACCTAATGGGCGGCCCACTGCACAGAATTCAGGTCGACCCCGTCTTTGTACATCTCCCACAAGGGGGAGAGCTCGCGTAGCCGGCCGATCTTGTCGTGCAACAGCCGTATCGTGTACTCCACGTCCTCTTCGGTCGTAAACCGCCCCATCGTGAACCGGATGGAGCTGTGCGCGAGTTCGTCGTTGCGTCCCAGCGCGCGCAACACGTAAGAGGGCTCGAGGCTTGCCGAGGTGCATGCCGATCCCGACGAAACCGCGAGTTCCTTCAACGCCATGATCAGCGACTCGCCCTCGACGAAATTGAAACTGATGTTGAGATTGCCGGGGATGCGGCGCTCGAGATCACCATTCACATACACCTCCTCGATGTCGGAAAGACCCTCGAGCAGGCGTGTACGCAGCCTCTTAAGGCGCGTCGCCTCGGCCTCCATCTCCTCGCGCGCGAGCCGGAAGGCCTCGCCCATGCCCACGATCTGATGGGTGGCGAGCGTCCCCGAACGCATCCCGCGCTCATGACCCCCGCCGTGCATCTGCGCCTCGAGACGCACCCGCGGCTTGCGCCGTACATAAAGCGCCCCTATCCCCTTGGGCCCATAAACCTTGTGCGCGCTCAGCGACAACAGGTCGA
>DAHWGZ010000668.1 GCA_027335965.1 Acidiferrobacter sp. | reverse complement strand
ACTGAAGCGAGCCCCGCACAACTCCTGGCCCAGAACCGAGGCCATTGGGGCATCGAGAACCGTCTGCACCACGTACGCGACATGGCCTATGACGAGGATCGTTGCCGGGCCCGCAAGGGGCACACGCCCCGGACCCTCGCCTGCCTGCGGAACTTCACTATCAGCCTCCTGCGCCTGTTCCACGTCGCGAACATCAAAGCGGCACTGCGGGGCTTGGCGGCCCAAGCCGATCAGGCCTTAGCGATGCTGCGTCTGTAAAACCCCTAAAGCCAGAAGACAAGGCCCGCGCGGGGTTCCCCCGCCGCAGGCGTTCGCCTCGCTCTCGCCTTTTTGGGAGAAACTCTCCCCAAAAAGCGGTCCCCCCGCCGTTTCGGGCCGCCCACCTCCTCGCCTGCGCTCGCCTCAGGCGTTCAGTGATCGAGGCGCTGCGTGAGCGCGTGACTTTGACGGGACCGTGGGGTCGGGATGGTCAAAGGATCGGTTGCAGTCTTATATCCGGC
>DAHWGZ010000667.1 GCA_027335965.1 Acidiferrobacter sp. | reverse complement strand
TATCGGCGTCGACCTCCCGCGCGCGACCTTGGCGCGCTGGATCGTGCGGGTGGGCCTTGAGGTCGTCCAGGTCCTTGTGAATCTCCTGCGTGACCGGCAGCTGGCCTATGGGTATATCAGCATGGACGAGACCCCCACCCAGGTCTTGAAGGAGCCGGGCAAGAGTCCGCAATCCCAGTCTTATCTGTGGGTGCAGCGGGGTGGGCCGCCCGAGGCCCCCATTATAATCTTTGACTACGACCCGAGCCGCTCGCAAGAGGTACCCCTGCGCCTGCTTGAAGGCTTTACGGGCATCCTGCAAACCGATGGTTACGCGGCTTATGGAGCGGTTGCGCGCGCCCAAGGGCTCGTCCACGCCGGTTGCCTGGCGCATTGCCGCCGAAAATTTGACGAGGTCATCAAATCCCAAGGCAAGCACCGAAAGAAAGGCTTGGCCGAGGAGGCGCTCGTCCAGATCCAGAAGCTCTATCGGATCGAGAAGGAGGCGCGCGACATGAGCT
>DAHWGZ010000666.1 GCA_027335965.1 Acidiferrobacter sp. | reverse complement strand
GCCCGGGTCGAGTCTCAGGCGGCGCTTGGTGGGGGCCCCGGGGAGTCGCAGGCGCAGGGTATGGGGCCCGGAGCCGAGGGGCAGCGGCCGCGTGGCCCGTCGTGTCTCGCTATAGTCCTCGTGGACGTCCCGCCAATAGACCGCTACGCCGACGGAGGGGCGCGGCGGGCTTGGGTCCGGTCCCTTCCGGGGCGTTGCCGGCAGGGCGTATTCCTCAGGGACCGCCTCCACGACAAATTGATAGACCGCGGCGTCCGGGATCTCGGGGAGCAGGGTTTGCCACAGCAATTGCGGTATCTTCTCGTGATGCCCTGACGGCTGCGCGAATTCCGTGTACTGGATGTCCAGGACCGTGTGGTCGACGACCTGCCCCCGCCACCCGGCCTCGGCAAGCGTGCGCAGAAAGCTTTGTCTCGTGAAGAATCGGAGATGCGTGCGATCCAGAAGGCCCTCGTCGCGATACCGGAAATCCCCGGATAGGAGTTCCCGTATCACGCCCC
>DAHWGZ010000665.1 GCA_027335965.1 Acidiferrobacter sp. | reverse complement strand
CTAGATAGAACTGGTCGCGTGCCAGCCTGGAAAGATCGCTGTTATCGTGATTGGCCAACCGTTGGTAGGCCAAAACCCGGCGATTCACGGCCACGGCCAGCGGCCCGTCGGCGGCATGGATGATCGCGCGCATGACCGATGCATCGGCAGGGCCCGCGGTGGGGGTCGCCGCCACGCGTAACCACCCCACGAACCGGGCGATCTGCGCGCTCACCGGCCCCGACCGCCGCAAATCTCCGGCCGGTAGCGGCGGCAAGGCCCGCCAGACATGCCAGATGCGCCGTGCCTCGCCGTCCACGGCCGCGCGCAAGATAGGCCGGCCGGCCGCCGGCGCCGCCGCCAGACGCATCACCAGCAAGGCCGCGCGCTGGATACGCATGCGCTCCAATCCGGCCTCGTTGATCACGCGCGCATCCGAACGGATCGCGCCGATATGCTCGGCAAGCGTGACATGAACCGCCCACGCCAGCAGTGCGAGTATGACCAACGCCGTGCCGTGC
>DAHWGZ010000664.1 GCA_027335965.1 Acidiferrobacter sp. | reverse complement strand
GGCGCCCGTAGCTCAATGGATAGAGCAACGGCCTTCTAAGCCGTTGGTTGCAGGTTCGATTCCTGCCGGGCGTGCCACGCTGTCATCCCGATAGTTATGGTGAGCGTAGCTCAGCTGGTTAGAGTCCCGGATTGTGATTCCGGTTGTCGTGGGTTCGAATCCCATCGCTCACCCCAATTTCCCGCCTGACAATACTTGGAAACACAATAACTTAGCAGATAAGGCTGACGACCAGTTGGCGCCCATAACAGCCTTGTGCTAGCGTCCGGTACACTGCCGGTACACTGAAAACCGGCGCGAGTGTACCGGACGATCTTCTGAAAAAACCCCTCAAGTAGCACAAGATAGAGTCCACAACAAAAATGAGGCCTGCTTGCCGGGAGCGTCAGAATACCGCGAATTGGCGAGCGTTTTGACGGCGCGCATGTGCCCCGTAGAATGGCCTCACCCATAACCCCGCCTGCGATGGTCTAAACTGGCTCCAGGCACCAAAAAACCAA
>DAHWGZ010000663.1 GCA_027335965.1 Acidiferrobacter sp. | reverse complement strand
AGATCCAGGGCCGCACTATCCCATTGATCACGATTGGTGAGGATCATGGGGACGGTCTTGAAGTCGCGGTGATACGGCGCCCGCACCAAGGCCGCGGTGAGTTCGCGCAGGCTGCGCGCCGACGATGGCTCTAAGTCCGGCAGCGCGGTGGTGCGCGCAGCGGCGCCGCCGGCGACCGCCGCGCCGATCGCGGTGACCCCCGCCTGCTTGAAGAGATCGCGTCTCGTCACCATGCTCAATCCTCCATCAGATGCTGTGATAATGGTCAAAAGAGGCGCTCATTATCACGCGCGCCACGCGCCGCCCGGCAGCGCATAAAGCCGGATGTGCAGCCTAGCCCTGGGCGCTGTCGGCGGATCGCGGGTCGCGGCTTGCGGTGGGACGGGACAGGTCCTCGGGTACATCGATGTCGGTGAGGATGCCCGAGTCCGAGCACGGTACCTTGACCATGAGATGGCGGTGCGCCTTGATGAGCGCGAGCGCGCCAGCATCCCCCGTGA
>DAHWGZ010000662.1 GCA_027335965.1 Acidiferrobacter sp. | reverse complement strand
GCAGACGCGCCGGACTCAAAATCCGGTGGTAGAGATACCGTGTGGGTTCGACCCCCTCTCCCGGCACCAATAAAATCCAGTGGTTAGAAAGACACCCTTCCCTTCTTACCTGGTTATGTCCACCTGAGCACGGCGGATGTGGACATGGCGAGTTTCCGAGCAAGGCCAGAGGCAAACGGGCGGCGAGTTTGGCAGGTACGGATAAAAAACAAGGCTACTCCGAAATGGCCCGCGGGGTCTTTATGTCTCGTACCGAGGCCGAGGGCGCAACGCTGGCAGAGGCTTTGGGCCGTTACCGGCGCGAGATCACCCCCCACCCAAAAGCCGCCAACACAATGGCGCGAGACAATCCGCCCGCGTGATCGTCAGGACCTCCCCCGCCCGCCGCTCTCTGGCATCCACTAAGGGCTCGGACATCGCGACGCTCATCCGGAGACGGCAAGCGGAAGGCTTGGGCGCCAACGCCATCCGTCTCGACCTCGTCCTGCTCTGCCACGCGT
>DAHWGZ010000661.1 GCA_027335965.1 Acidiferrobacter sp. | reverse complement strand
CCGTCCTTTACGGATTGTTTCTGGTGGCGGTCGTGGCCGGGGTCGTGGTCTGGCATGCGCACGGGCACAAGCACGTTGTCGCGCCGGCGCCCTCACCGGCGGCGGCGCCCGTGACCGGCGTACTCCCGCCGCGGCTCACAAACCTCACCGCGATGCGCAACCGCAGCGGCGAGCTGCGCACTTTCCCCCTGGGCGCGGCTGGCGGCGGCCGGCCTTCGCGGCCCCCGGCGGTACCCCGGACGCCGCATCCGCGCCCGAGGCCGGCTCCCGCGCGGATACCGCCCGCGATACTCGCCCAGGCCGCCATCCATCCTCGTGTGCCGGCGCCTTTGGCGGCGCCGGCACGGCGCGCGTCGGCCCCGGTCGCCGTCCGCAGGGGGCCGGTCGCCCTCGCTCATCGGCGGGTGGCCCCCAGACGGCCGTCTGTGTCCGCGGGCATCTCTCGGTCAATTGCTGTACCGAGCCCCGGAGGATTGGTAAGCTTGCCGCAGGGACATCATT
>DAHWGZ010000660.1 GCA_027335965.1 Acidiferrobacter sp. | reverse complement strand
TGGCGCTCGCCATGTGGGCGTTGTTCGAGGCCGGCCTGTTCGTCGCTTACCGTATCAGGCCACACTCGTCGTCGGCCGAGTTGACGGATCCGACACCCACACCTACACCGGTCATCCCGCCGCCGCGCGAGATCACGCCGGAATCCCGTCCCCGGCGTCGTCCACGCCGCCGGCGTCGAGCGCGCAGGCCCCCGCCGTCCGGAGACGAGCCATAAGCGCCCCCCGGCCCGCCGCGGGGCGCTTTAGGGATCGGTCGTGCCGACCGACGATCAGGGGTGTCGCAGGGCGCGGATTTGCGACCGAAGGGGCGTTTGGATACGCCTATCAGGTGCCCTTGGCCGGACCCGCGAAGCGGCACGGGCCGATCGCGGTGGCGCATGTCGTGCACCTTTGCCGGGCCTTGCCCCGCTGGGCGGGATGGGGGTGAAGACTTATCCCATGTCCTGTCCGGCCCCGTTGCGCCCGTCCCCATTGGCTACGGGCTCGTCTGTAAGCGATGCT
>DAHWGZ010000065.1 GCA_027335965.1 Acidiferrobacter sp. | reverse complement strand
GACCTTCGTGTTCTCATCGTCGGCCACGGTCTATGGCGATCCCGCGCGCGTGCCCATACGCGAGGACTTCCCGCGCTTTGCCACCAACGCCTACGGGCGCTCGAAGATCATGATCGAGGACGTGCTTGCCGATCTCGCCGCCGCCGATTCGCGCTGGCGCATCGCGCGCCTGCGCTATTTCAATCCGGTCGGGGCCCATGAGAGCGGGCTCCTGGGCGAGGACCCTCAGGACGTCCCCAACAACCTCATGCCCTACATCTGCCAGGTCGCGGTCGGCCGCCGGGAGGCGCTCCGTATCTTCGGGGCCGACTACGAGACCCCGGACGGCACCGGGGTGCGCGACTACATCCACGTCGTGGATCTGGCCTCGGGGCACGTCGCGGCCCTGCGCTACCTGCGCGCCCATGCGGGCATGCTGACCGTGAATCTCGGCACCGGTCGCGGCTATTCGGTGCTGGAGATGGTGAAGGCCTTCGGGCGGGCCTGCGGGCGGCCGATCCCCTATGAGCTGGTGGCGCGCAGGCCAGGGGACGTGGCGCAATGCTACGCCGACCCGTCGGCCGCCCACGAACTCCTCCAATGGCGCGCCACCTGCGACCTCGACGCCATGTGCCGGGATGCGTGGCGCTGGCAGGAGCGCAACCCCGAGGGTTACGGGGGGTGACGGGGCGGGCGCGGCCCCGTTCGCCGCGCCCGCGCCTCCGGGTGGGGTGGAGACGGCCCCGGCGCATCCGCCCACCCCCGCATGCCTCAGCGGATGACGATATGGCCCTCCGCATGGGCCTCGGGGTCTCGCGCCTCGACACGCAACCGGAGGCTCTTGGCGCCGCGCGCCGCCGGCGGCACGATCGCGACAAAGGCCAGCCCCCAATCCTCGGCGTGCGCGACGTGGGTCTTTTGGCCGTCGTCGAGGCCCCAGTGCACGCTAAACGGGGTGGCAAGGACCACGCGCAGCTCGTGTCCGGCCTTGATTTCGGCCGGGCGGTGGTGCCACTGCCAGATCGCGTAATCCAAAACCGGCCGCTTCCCCTCATAACGGGCCCATGTATGCGCCGGGCGATCCACGGGATAACCCAGAAGCGAGCTATGGCAGAGCTTGATGAATTCGGCATGCGCCCACACAAGCGGCATCGCCGAGCCCGTGGGTTGCCCTGGCACGAGCCCTTGTTCCGGCAAGGGGTCCGCGTCCCACACCTGTTCCGGCAAGAGTCCGCCCGAACCCGTCATGGCGGCCATGGCCTCGAGGTAGGGCGCCGGGTCCTCGCCCGCCAACAGTGCGTAGTGGCCCCGTTCGCCGGTGAGCAGCGGCCAGGCGCGTCCTATGCCCTTGCCGTCCTGCGAGCTCGTCACGAACGGACTGCCATCGAACGGACTGCCGTCGGCGTGTTCGCCATAGTCGTCGCCGTTGTAGCGGCGCCAGGCGGGGCCGTTTGGGGTGTCGCGCCGCAGAAGGCCGTCGGTGACCGCGAGCGAGGCGCGGATGCGCGGGTCATGGGCATCGCGCAGGCCAAAGCGCACGAGTTGCAGAAAATCCGTGGAGACCTGCCGGCAGGCGGCCCGCAGCGCGTCCGAGGCGCCCTCTCCCGAGGCGATCGCCTCCTGGTCGTGGACGTTGTCGTCCAGCACCTCGGCCGGCGCCATGCGCACGTAGTAACCGCTCGTTCCGAATTGGCGCGCAAGCTCGGTATCCTCCACGTACAGCCAGGCCTCGAGGCGCGCGTTCCAGTAATCGGCCATCATCAGCGCGCATGCGCGCGCGTGCTCGTCGAGGCATTCGGCGCCCTCGACGAGGGATGCGATGACGATCGCCATGGTGAAGGCGTTGATGCCCGGGTCGCGCTCCCAGCGGTCCTGCGAGGTGACGGGCCCGGTGTGGATCAGAAAGCGCAAGGCGCGAAACACCATGTCGTGCACGAGCATGTCGTCGAGCGCGTTTTCGGCCTTGAGGGCGCCCGCGAGGAGCACCGGGAAGCCGGTCTCGTCCAACTGGATGTCATGCCAGAAGGGTTGGCCGCCAAGCCACTGGTTCTGCAGCCAGTGGCCGTCCGCCTGCTGGGTGCTGATGAGATAAGAAAGAATCTGCTGCGCCTCGCTCTTGGCCTCCAAGGCCAGGAAGGCGCCCGCGGTTTCCACGAGATCCCGCGACCACACCAGGTGGTAGCCCCCGAGCGTCGCGCTGGTCTCGCCCCACGGCACAGACAGGCTCGCCACCAGCGCGCCCGGGAAGGAGCGGTCCTCGTGAACCTTGAGGACCGTTGCCGAGCGCGTGTAGAGCGCCTTGGTCCTGGCCGTGAGGGCATGCGCGAGATCCTCGGGCGGCATGCGCGTGCCGTGCCAGGCCTGCCACTCGGCGGCGTATGTGCGCATGCAGCGCGAGAAGCCTTGCGTGAGCGAGGACCAGGCGTTGGTGGCCGCCGCCTCCTTGCTGCTCGAAAGCCCAAGGGCGAGCGTCCCCTGGCGCGGGAGCGCGCCGCCCAGGCCCACCTCTCCGGGGCCCGCCTCGTCGTAGTTCCAGGTCATGCGGCCATGGCGGTTGAAGTCCTGCCATAGATCGCTTGCGCCGACCTCGCCCACGCTGCAGGGCGCGAGCTGCGCGCGACCCTCGGGATCGCGGCAGGCAATGGCCAGCCCGAACGGGCCTTGTTCCGCCCATAGCACCGGACGCCCCTGCCATTGCGCCACCCATGCCGTGTTGGCGCGCGCGTCGGCGCCCAGGCGCGCGACGCACAGGACGTAGGCGGTGAGGTCCTCGTCCCCCTCGAGGGCGAAGTCGAGGAGCAGCACGTCGCGGTCCGGATCCGGACAGACGCGAAAGCGAAAATCGAAACGCTCATGAGTATGGCGGACCTGCGGCATGGGGATGCGGTCATCCTCCGTGTGCAGTTCGGGGTCGGCCGAGGCCTTGAGTTCGCGCCAAAAGCCCTTGCCGTCGGCTATGAGGAATCCGAGTTCACGGATCTGCGGGACATCGACGTGCGGGTAAAAGACCTCGGTCACGATGCCGCGGCCCATGGTAAACCACAACTTGTTGCGGCCAAGGGCGGTGCCGACGCTCTCTTTCTTGGCTGTGGCCCACATGGCGGGCACCCGCGGGGCGGGCGGCGCTTTCCTTTCATCCATTCGCTTTCCTCCGATCGTGCGTGTAACGGACCGCGCATCCCGTGATCCGCGCGACGGGCGCAAAGCGCCCAGACAAACAGGGTGGAGCGGGCCTCGCCCCTTGCAGACGAGGCCCGACCGATTAGCCGAGCCGCCAGGAATCGGCTTCAAGACCTGCATGACCGCGCGATCGATCGCGCGGCCGACGGTGCGCGCGTACCCCCAGTGTATGCGGGCCGCCTGACAATGACGAGCGCCCAAGCTTGGTCTTGGCTTTTTTCTGTCGCGCGGCATCGCGTTCAACGGACTGCCCGATGACAATCGAGACCAGCGATGATCCCATAAGTTCCGGCCGAGCCGGCGAGGAGTGCTCGTCTGCCGCCCACGGATCATCGCGCAACCCCGCCCCATCGAGGGGGGCGGCGCGATGATCGGGGCGCGTGTCGCGGTGCCACGCCGATCCCTCCCGTCCCTCGCGCGCGGCCATGGTTCGGGGGCTGCGGCGGAGGGCCTTGTGTTCGACGGCCGCCGTGCCGCGGCCAAGCCGCGAGAGGCCCACGATCATGGAAATGGGAAAAGCCCCGGAGAAGCGGCGTCCGTGGAAGCAAAGGCCAAGGCGGGTCCCTGGGGTCCGGGCTTTAGTGCCCGCGCATGGCCATCGCTTATCCTATGGCGGGGGTGGCCGTGAATGAGGCCTCGAAGCTTTCGAACGCATCCAATAAGGTGCGGGATGGGATGTCATGGAGGCAGTCGGCATGGCCGCTGTTGCCGCAGCCGTCGAGTTCGCAGGGTTGGCAGGAGCGGTTCGTGGCAATGAGAGACAGGCGCGTCTGCCACGGGCTGAAACGATGGTAATCGCCGGGACCGAAGCACACGATCACGGGCAGGCCCATGGCCGCGGCGACATGCATGGGACCGGAATCGGCGCCGACGAAGACGCGCGCGGTCGATGCCAGGGCGGCAAGCTCGGTGAGCGTAAGGGCGCCAGCCAGGTCTACGATGCCATTGCCGCGGCCATGGGCGAGCGCGTGGGCAAAGGCCTGCTGCCAGGCCTCGGGGCCGCTCGTCATGACCACCGTCAGGCCTCGGCCTTCGCAATGATCGAGAAAGTCCCGGCACATGGCCGCCGGCAGGGTTCGACCGCGTTGCCCGGCGAGCGGCGCAAACAGCACGAAGCCCCGCTGCATGATAGGGCGCTCGGCGAGCAGCGCGTCGATGCGCGCGCGCGCCGCCGGTCCGGGCTCGATCGTGGCGCGCCGCGCCGAGGGGCTCGGACTAAGGCCCAGGCGGCGCAAGAGGTCGAGGTGCAGCTCGGCCACATGCCGACGGTTCGGCTCGGGAGGCGGGGGCAGGGTATGGGTGAACAGCCGTCGCCACATGAATCGCTTGAGCGGAGAGCCGTGCGTGTCGCCCGACGCGCCGACCGAGTAGGGGATGCGCAAAAGGGCGATGAGCGCCGGCCCCCACGAGCCATCGGTGGTGTGGGGTGATTGTATAAGCAGGTCATAGCGGCGCGCGCGCAAGGCGCGGATCAGGGCCCAGCGCGGTCCGGCGCTGCGCCACAGGCCCTTTTTGCGCCAGCCCCGGTCGATGGCGTGGACCGCGGCGATCGCCGGGTTGTGTCTAAAGAGTTCGGCCAGCGGCTGGTGCACCAGGATATCGATCCGCACGTCGGGGATCATGTCTCGGAGCGCGGTGACGAGCACCGATGACAGCACGGCATCGCCGAGCAGTTGCGGCATGATGATAAGCACCCGCTGCAGGCGCGCCGCGGCCACCGCATCCGACGGCGCGCCGTAATGGTGGGTCTGCGCAAAGGAGGCGTTCGGCATGTCGGCCATCAGGTCCCCTCGGACAGGGCGTGGTCGCCTTCCGGCGCGCGCTTGAGCGAGACGAGCGGGCGAGGTCTTGCGGGGCCACAGGGGGCCGGGTGCGCGGGCATGGGGTTGCGTCTCTCGGGTTCATGCGCGGATCCATGCGGATCCGGGATACAGGCCTCGGCCTGGCGCAGGGCCTCGCGCCAGGCGTCGAGGAAAGGTGCGTCGTCATCGCGCGCGGCACACACCGGGACGGTGCAATCGCTCCAGTCGATCGCCACATCGAAGCGTCCGGCCAGTGACGCGGAAAGGCCGCGGCGGCCGACCTCGGTCGATAGCGCCTCGATCGGTATCACGATGTCGGCGTGGCGTTGCGACAGGGCGGTGCCAAGCGCGAACACCGCGGCGAACGCGCGCATCGCGAGCTCCGGATGACGGACCGCGAGGTGCTCGGCCTCGCGCTGCGCGGCGCCGGCGTCGCTCAGCCGCGGGATCGGATCGAGATCGAGGGCCGCGAGATAATGGGCGATCCACGGATCGCGCCGGCTCGTCAGCAGGATGACGAGCGGGCGCGTCACGAAATAGAGGTCACCCAGGGCCTGGCTGCGGCCGAATGCCGAGCGCCATAGGCCCAAGCCGTCGCGGGTCAGGGCGATATGGACGCCGGGCATGTGTCGTCTAAACCAGGCCGCGCGCCCCGTCGACCGGCAAAAACCGAACACCGCGCGGCGCCCGAGGGCGTGCGCGTGCGCGACGAGGCCGTTCAGGTAGGCCTGCTGCCGGGCCAAGGGCTCATCGTTCACGAAATAATAAGTATAGGGCAGGGCGTGTTCGAAGCCGCGCACGCCGCCGCCCACCGCGAGCAGCGGCTCGAACTCATGGTAATAGGGGGCGTCGAGCGGGGGATGGCCGGATGGCCAAGAGGCGGCCGTGGCGCGGGCCGCGGCGGCGCGCGTCACGGTCTCGAGCGTCTCGTGAAAGGGTTCGTAGAAGGCCAGGTATTGAGGGCATGAGCGGAATTTGTTCCACACATAGGTCGATCCGGCGCGCCACGGGGCATGGATCCAGATGGGGCCCGTGCGCGCATCGAGCGCGGCGCGCTCGGCCGTCGTCGGCGCCGCGGGATTCCGGCGGCGCGTCTCCAGCCACGCGATCTCCTGGGTCAAGGCCAGCTGCCGGCGGGCGAGCACGCCCAGCTTGTATTTCATGCGCCGCGAACGTATGTGCAGATCGGCGAGGCGCAGTGTCAAGGCCACCCGTCGGCGGATTCGCTGCAGTCCCATCATCCCCATCACGATCCGTCGGCCATGCCGGCGGTTTTGTCGGGAAACAGCAAAGCGGCCGCGTGCATAAGGTTCTCGGTATTCATGTCCATGTTATGGTAGGCGCCGCCGCGAGGGCTGGTTGTTACCATTTGTGAGACTCGCGGCCGATAAGTTCCACGGGGGAAATCCCATTGGGGCGCTTTGCGGCGGTCTGGAGACCGATTAGACTAGCGCGTCGCGCGGGCTAAAGCGGGCGCGGTTAATGAATAAGAAAATACTATCAAAGGAGATGATGATATGAAAAACCGTTTCGTAATGGCAGGTCTCGTGGCCCTGTGCGCATTGCCGGCCGCGAGCTTCGCGCGCGTTTGGCTGGGTGGTGATGTGGGTGTGACCGGCGGCGCGCTCGCCAGCACCTCGCCGATCGGCGTCTATGGCGGCCTTTCGACGCGGTCTTTCCCGGTCGGCCTGGAGCTTGGCTATCAGTTTCTGAGCGCGAATCCCGTGCATCTCGGGATGTTCACCGCCAGCGCCTTGTATCGCGCCCCCATCGCGCGCGTTCGCGGCCTGCACTTTCTCGCGCGCCTGGGTCTCGCCGACATTCGCGGCGAACAAAACCCCCCGAACGCCACCTACATCCGCAACAGCCTGCGGCCGATCATCGGGGCCGGCGTCAGCTATCGCGTCATGCGCCGCTGGGATGTGCGCGGGGAATATGACGTGATCATCGATCCACGCACGTCGGGCGGCCTGGCTCAGAACGGTGACGAGTTGCTGGTGGGCATGACCTACCAGTTCGCCACGCGCTGAGGCACGCGCCACGGGGCGCGGTGCGTCCCCGTGGCGTCCGGTGCGCCGATCAGGGCGCCTGCCCGACCGGCCGCCGGGATGAGACCAGATGGCCGGGATCAGATCAGATGGCCGGGATCAGATCAGATATTTGAGGCCGACCGCCGCGAGCAGCGCAAGCGTGGCGCGCAGGAAGGTGCGCTGGTTGATGCGCATGTGCAGATGGTTGCCGAGATAAAGCCCGAGGGCGGCGGCCGGCGCCATGGCGGCAAAGACCACCGTGAGCGGCCACGTGAGTAGCCCGAAGGCGATATAGAGTCCGCCGCGCAGGATGTTGTCGGTCAACGCGATGGCCTGAAACGTGGCGCGGAAGGCGCGCTTGTCGAGATGGCGCATTTGCAGATAGGCCACGAGCGGCGGACCCCCGCCCCCGTAGAGACTGCCGACTATGCCCCCGAACACCCCGAGCGGGAGGGCCCAGGCGCGCGCGATGCGCGGCATGCGTTCCGGCTTGGCGACGATCGCGTAGACGACATAGGCCAGAATGAAGATCCCCAAGAACAGCGTGAGCTTTTGCGCGTGGGTATGGGCGAGGATGAGCGCCCCGATCGCAAGACCCACGAGCGAGCCGGGGATGAGCCACGTCAGCTCCCGCCACTGCATTTTCCGGAAGTCGTAGGCGCCGAGCAGCACCGATCCCAAGAGGTCGAGCAGCAGCACGACCGGGACCACTTCCTTGACCGGGAAGCTCAGGGACAATAACGCCACCGAGATGAGGCCGGACCCAAAGCCTATGGTCGCGCGCACATAGAAGGCGGCAAACACCACGGCCTCCATAAAGACGAACAGCTCCGGCTTGGGCACAAGTTCGGCAATCGTGAGATGGGTCATCATGACCTGCGGCACTCCAGGGCCGGGCGCCCGCAGATTCGGCGGCCCTTGCGGCGGTTTGGGTCAATGGTTCCGATGCCCCCCGATACTGGTCGATCATCGGGGCATGATGGGTGCGATCCGGATGGGACTGTCCCGGCGAACGCGCGCCGCGCGCCTGCTGTCGGGCGGCGCGTCGGCCGTGGCCGTCGGCGCGAAGACGCGCGCGGCCGATGGATTCCGCCGGCATGGTAGTGCATGTCGGGAATGGGAATCAATGCCCATAGGCCGGGCGGACCCCGGGATTCGGGCCCTGCCGGCGACTCGGTTATACTCCCAGAAAAGAATCGGGGGGGTAGGGAGCCGCATGGGCGGGCCTGTCTGGGCATCTGGGAGCGCTTGCGGCTCGGTCGCCGCTCGCGAGCGATCAGCGGTCGCGGGTCGGGCCGGACCCCGGGCGGGCGGGGATCCCCATCCGGCGGGCGGCCTGCGGCCTGCGAGCGCCCCGGCGCGGCCCGTGAACGCCATGCCTCATGAGTGAGGGCGCCGGGCGATCACGACGATGGCGGGCCGCGGCGTTCGTGGGTCTCGCGCTGCTCTCGACCCTGGCGGCGGCCGGCTATGCGATCCGCTCCTGGACGGGGGCGCGGCGGGATGCCTCTCGCCGCCTTGGGGGGGTGGCGCGGCTTC
>DAHWGZ010000659.1 GCA_027335965.1 Acidiferrobacter sp. | reverse complement strand
GATCCTGCGGGAGATCCGCCGCGCGCTGCAAGGCGATGTGGTGCTCTCCCCGCGGCTTGCCCCGGTACTCGCCCGCGCCTTCAGCCCCGGTGCTCGCCGCGCTGAGTGCGACGGCCTGCTCATGACCGGTCGCGAGCGGCAGATCGTGCGGCGCGTGGCGCAGGGCAAGAGCAACAAGCTCGTCGCCCGCGAGCTTGGCATCGCCGAAGGCACCGTCAAGGTTCATATCAAGCGGATATTGCGCAAGCTCGCCCTTCATTCGCGGGCGGACATCGCCGTATGGGCGGTGGGTCACGGCTATCGCGATTCCGTCTCCGAGGCCCCGCCCAGGGGGGATGGCGATGAAGCCCTGCCCAGGTAAGGCGCGAATCGCTGCCTGCGGGCGCGCGGCTCGGCGCAAGGCGAGAGGCGGCGCTCGTGAGTCTGTGTAAGGTCTCCAACAAGACCCATAATCCCGCGATTGCTCGGGCCCTCTCGTCCGCAGTCCGATAAGCTTGCGCG
>DAHWGZ010000658.1 GCA_027335965.1 Acidiferrobacter sp. | reverse complement strand
GATACGCCGTCCAGTTATTGTGGGCGAGCCTCTTGTGCGCCGGAAAAGCGCACGGCTCGCCCGCAGGATGGCCGCGGTCGTGCCGAAGCGGGAGCGGAGGCACAAAGAGTGCGCTGAGACCGAAGGCGCGAGGGCGACTTGGACGTCCCGTCGCGCATACTGAGGGCCAGCGCACAATCGCACTGCCAGCTATAGAAAAATATCCCGGTGGCCCGCGCCCTATGCCCCGGGCAGCTCGCGGCCGTCGCGGAGGCCGACGGGCCGGGCCAGCTACCGCTAGCCCTGTAGGCCCGCGCGGGCGCCCGCGCGGTGGAGTTTGAGGGGAGTCACCTGCAGTCACCGCGGGAGGCGGGGCGTAAGGGGGGAGTTCGGATCCGGATCCCCTGCGGCCTCGCCGCGCCCTGCGGGTTCGGCATGGAGGGGGGCCGCAGGCCATCACCGTGGCGCTATTTGCCATCCTCCCCAGACCCCGACACCACCATCCCTGGCAGACCGGGCGGGG
>DAHWGZ010000657.1 GCA_027335965.1 Acidiferrobacter sp. | reverse complement strand
GGTTCGATTCAGGCCCCAGCCTCCAGATCTCGGTTTCGTCATAGCGCCTGGCATTCCAGGCGATCGACCCAGAAATCCATAAGATCTAAGACAAGCAGGGCAGGGTTCGTGATCAACGGCCTTGCCATCCCAGGGCCTTTGGCCAACCCGAGCAGTCAGGGGGGTGAGGGCCCGCGCGTACGTCCGGGCATGTCAGATCGGGGGCGCGTCATCTCGGCCGTGGGCCTGGGCGCCCGGACCCTGGGGTGTCGGTCCAGGTCTTGCGAAACCATCCATGCCGCGCTAGGCAGGCACAGCGGGAGCGCTTGGGGTCAATGCCGGGGCGCGAGACCATGGCCAGAGTCACGGTCTGCCGTCTCGCCTTGTATCTGATCGGTTTTGCGAAGGCCGGGCTTGGGTTTGATGCCGCAACGCCCAATGAGGGAATTGGTGGGCCGTCCAGGGCTCGAACCTGGGACCACCTGATTAAGAGTCAGCTGCTCTACCAACTGAGCTAACGGCC
>DAHWGZ010000656.1 GCA_027335965.1 Acidiferrobacter sp. | reverse complement strand
AGGAACAGCACGTCATAGCGCCCCTTCTTGGCGCGCGCCATGAATCTCTGGAAATCGGGGGCCGTCGCGAACACGATCGGACGGTGCAGGGCCTTCGCCAAATGCGCACACAAGGGGATGAAAAGCCGCGCCAGGGCCACCGGGCTTTGCAGAGGCAGGACCCCAAAACGCAACGGCCGCAGGCCGGCCGCAGCCCCGACAGGCCCCCCTAGGAGCCCCAGTATGACGCAGCATGACAACATCGGGCGACTCATGCCCATCATCCTCCACCTGCGGCCCTCGATAAACGTCCTCGTCCGCAGACTCATGCCACCCGCCCTGCCGGATACCATACGCCATCAGAATCGATAACGGCGCCTCCATAAAAAAATGGGGAGGGTTGCCCCTCCCCCAGTCCAACAACTCTAGGAGAACTCGTGTTTTGCTACTCAGTGGAGCAGACGCACACCGAACGGCACGCTCAGCATGACGCTCACGGCATTGTCGGCGGGCAACGCGCTATG
>DAHWGZ010000655.1 GCA_027335965.1 Acidiferrobacter sp. | reverse complement strand
AGGATTAGCGGATATTACAGGGCGGCATACGCCCGCAGTCGCTCCAACCGGCGACCGGGGTACACAAGCGTATGGACAAGAGGCGTCATGCATCCATATTCACCCCGATGCCTGGCGCTGTCAAGGCCAAGCCAAGGCACGCAGCAATTCTCAATGTGGCGCTGATCATGGGCACCGAGTGGCGTCCCGCATGACGAGAAGGCGCCCAACATCCGGCACAGGCGCGTCCAGACAGACGCTTTCTTGCATCGTCACCGGGTGATCCAGGCGCTGTCGCTTCACATTGAGAATTGCTGCAAGGCACGGTCGCCTCACGTGGAATCAACCGTAACGGCGAACCATGGCGGTCATGCCCGGCAAACGAAACCCGCGGTCGGCGATCATGCCGGCCGCGGGTCAATACCTCTCATCGCCCTTCTTTTTCCCTACAAGCGCTTCATGCGGTCCGTCCCGTCTTGGACCACTCCCCCTCGATCCCATCACCCCGGATCGGGCCTTGCCG
>DAHWGZ010000654.1 GCA_027335965.1 Acidiferrobacter sp. | reverse complement strand
ATCGCCATTTACCGCACGGTCTTGAGCGAGGTCCACAGGCTCCAGGCGGTCGAGACGACCTTGCGCAACGCGCAGCGTGACGCCAAGGGCATCGCCAACGGCAATCTTGCCCGCTATGCCGAGCGCCGGCTGCCGCACGGGTTGCCGCATGGTCTGAGGAGGCTTCTTGGGACCACCGACGCCGCGGCCCATGAGGCGCGCGGGGGCATTGCTTATGTGCATCAGCAGTCACGCCGCTTCGGGCGGCTCGCGCGGCTGCGCTGGCTCGGGCGCGGGGTCCGGCAGGACCTAGGCCTGTCGGCCAGAAACCTCGGGGCCCGCACCAGCGGGGATGTGACCGCGCGATCCACGGCGGCGCTCGCGACGCTCGCCGCCAAGCGGGCGCGGGCGCAAGAACGGCAAGCGATCCGGCGCGCCGCGGAACGGCGCAATGCACGCCATCTGCCCGAAGAGGCGGCGTCCTTGTACCGCGCCTTTGGAAAAAGCTCATGAGTAGCGCCTCGC
>DAHWGZ010000653.1 GCA_027335965.1 Acidiferrobacter sp. | reverse complement strand
GGCGCGAATGTCCACAAAACGTTCCGACACAGTGGAATCAATGTCGCGGGAATGGGGAGCCTTCACGAAGTCGATACACAGATTACGAAATAATAAATAATATAATAATAGCCTGAACTTCAGGCCAGGAGGAGGTTTATGAATACGCCTGCCAGACGCCTACTGATGTCGATGGTAACGGTGGCAAGTCTGCTGGCGCTCAGCGCGTGCCATCACAAGACCGCGGCCCAGAGTCCTTCCACAGGTACAACGAGTGCAGCCCCGAGTACGGCGCGGTCCGCGGGCGGCGCGACCTCGGGATCGACAAGCGGTATGGCGGGGGACGGAGGCCATCATACGTCCGGCACGAAGAAGGGGTCGATGGCCAATGCCTGCGGGGCATCGAACGGCTCTTGAGGGAGGTGGACGGCTGAGAATGTCTTGAGTGGTGGTCTGGCAATAACCATAAAGGAACCGGAGGAGACGTAATGAAGAAGCCGAATAAGAAACTGAGCTGGTTGGCAC
>DAHWGZ010000652.1 GCA_027335965.1 Acidiferrobacter sp. | reverse complement strand
CTGTTTTTGCGTTCGGCATGACATCATGATAGCGGCGGCCTGAACGGAACGAAACCATGGGCGACGGCCAAGACGCGAGACGATCGCCGCGCTTGTTGACTGCTTCTGGCTCGTGACTGTAGCGACGCAGGAACGGCACTCACCGCAAACCGGCCTGATGAGACCAAGAATGTACTGCCATTCATGGGCTTCCCCGCGGCCCATCATGTCAAGATCCGCTCGACCAACCCAGCAATTCTCAATGTGAAGTTGTAAGGCCTCGGGGCTATGGCGGGAGAACCCGAAATAGCCGGTGACAGCGGGGGCCTCGGGACAATGGTGTTTGAGGGCGCCCATACCGGGCGTTAGCGCTTATCACACACCCCAAGCCAGCGGATACTCATCGGCCATTGCCACATTGAGAATGTGCTGCTCCTCCATAGACCAACCCTTGCCTTCCGTAAAGTCCGGGGTATAATCCTGCGCTTCATTTTACGAGAACCGTTAGGAACTCCCATGCGCTGC
>DAHWGZ010000651.1 GCA_027335965.1 Acidiferrobacter sp. | reverse complement strand
CGGGCGCGATGCTGGGGGAGCTTGCCGCCCTCGACAGCGATTCGGCGTTGCGCCGGCGCCTGCGTGCCTATACGCAACCTGACTTGGTCTGTATCGACGAGATCGGCTATCTCTCCTATGGCGACCGCCACGCCGATCTGCTCTTTGAGGTCGTGAGCCGCCGTTATGAGGCCAAGAGCCTGCTGCTCACCACCAACAGACCCTTCTCCGAGTGGCCCGAGGTCTTCCCGAACGCCGCCTGCGTGGTCTCGCTGATCGACCGCATCATCCACCATGCCGAGATCCTCGCCATCGATGGCGAGTCATACCGGGCCCGCGAGGCGCGGGAACGCAGCGAGAAGCGAATGGCGCTTCGGAAGAAGAAGAAACCGTCATGACCACAGAATCCGATCCCATCCCAAAAGACATCGAACCGTCCCCGGACCCTCTCTGTCTGCGCATTGAGCGGGCCTGGCCCGACCAGGCCTATGCCTTCGCCCAGTTCCTCAAGCGCGCCACCTGGGAT
>DAHWGZ010000650.1 GCA_027335965.1 Acidiferrobacter sp. | reverse complement strand
TACGGGTGGCGCAGGGCAAGAGCAATAAGCTCGTCGCCCGTGAGCTTGGCATCGCTGAAGGCACCGTCAAGGTCCATATCAAGCGCATCCTGCGCAAACTCTCCCTCCATTCGCGGGTGGATATCGCCGTGTGGGCGGTCGATCACGGCTACCGCGATGCCGTCGCCGCGGTGTCGCCTGGGGATCGGGGTGCCGATGGTAGCCCGCCCGGGTAAGGCGCGTATCGTCGCCTACAGTGCAAGATCGTCGCTATCGGCGGCGTGGCGCCCTGCGGGATGGCGGGGACGCACCGAGCTGTACGTCGCACGCAAGGCCAGGGCGGCGTGCGCGTAAGGCCTGCCCATGGCGTAGGCAAATCCTATGACATGTCTTATATAGTAAAGTGTACTTTCATTATGGGACGATAATAAGCAAAATACGCCCTGATGGTCACAAAAGAAGGGCTCTATCCGACTTTCCCCACGGTATCGGCTTGATAATCAGGCAGGGCTGATGGGTGTGGCGG
>DAHWGZ010000064.1 GCA_027335965.1 Acidiferrobacter sp. | reverse complement strand
CGAGCATGAGCGTGCGACCATCCTGATAGTCCCACCAACCGAGCGTCTCCAATTCCGTCGGCTCGTTCAGCCGATAGAGGTCGGCATGCACGACCCGCAAGCCCCCCAGCTCGTACTCTTCAATCAGCGTGTAAGTGGGACTTTTCACGGGCCCCGGGGCACCGAGCGCCTGGATGATCGCGCCCGCCAACGTCGTCTTGCCGCAACCGAGATCACCGCGCAAGACGATCTGGTCGCCGGCACGCAGGGCGCGCGCGAGCGCCTGCCCAAGACGCGTCGTCTGCGACAGGTCGGACAACGGCACGGTCAACACAGGCCCCCCAGCACGCCGCGCAGCTTTGCGGCCACATCGGAAGCCAGAAGGCCGCGCGGTGGCCCATGCATCACCGCGAGATCGCCGGCGCGCGCATGCACGAAGGTCCCGAGGCGCGCAGCCGCCAGATTCGAGAGGCCCTGAGCCATGAGGCCGGCGACCGTCCCCGCCAAGACGTCACCCATGCCGGCGGTCGCCATCCCGGGATTGCCGAACGGGCACAACCAGAGGATATCGTCGCCCGCCACCAAGGTCCCCGCGCCCTTCAGGACACAGGCGCCGCCATAACGGCGCTGCAGTTCCACGGCGGCCGCCGGCCGGTCTCCGGCCACGTCCGCGCTTGTGACCCCAAGCAGGCGGGCCGCCTCGCCCTCATGCGGGGTCAGGACCCAGTCGGAACGCAATTCGGGTGCTTGCGCCAGCCAATAGAGGCCGTCCCCATCCACGACCATGGGCCGCCCCAGGATCCGCGCTCGCTGCCACACGTCTTGCGCCCAATCTCCGCGGCCGAGCCCGGAACCGACCAATACCGCCTGCGCCCTCCCCCATGGGAGCTCCGCGGAGGAGGCCGCATAGGCGATGCATTCGGGGAAAGCCGCCGCCAGGACCTCGGCGTTACGTTCATGGACACCCGCCACCACGAGCCCCGCGCCGATGCGATAGGCGGCAACGGCGGCAAGCCGCACCGCCCCCGGCATCCCCGCGCCGCCACCGGCGATCACGAGCGTGCCGGCGTTCCCCTTATGCATATCGACTGGTCGTGGCGGGAGCAGGACGCGAAGATCGGCATCGTCGGGTATCAGCGCGCGCAGGTACCCAGCCGGATAAGGCTGCCCGACATCGATGGTGGTCGTGTCGCCGCACAAGGCGCGGCCCGCGCCGGTCAGGGCGCCGATCTTCGCCCCCCCGCAAAACACCGTGTAGTCCGCGCGCAGCCCCCCCGACTGGGGACGGCCGGCGCGAAGATCGAGTCCGGTTGGGCCATCGAGCGCGATGATGGGACGCCGGCTGGCATGCGCGCGCCCGATGAGGTCGCGGTAGACCGCGGACAAAGGGCCATTGAGGCCGGTCCCTATCAGCCCGTCGATCAAGGCGTCATGGCCATGCAGTTCCTCGGCATCGACGGCGTCGCCCGGGCGCACGAGGGTCACTTCGATCCTGGTCTTTGCGTAGCGTTCGGCAAGCGCCAATGCCTGGCGTCCGTTGCCTCCAGGCCCGACGAGTATCGCGATCCGCGCAAGCCGCGGGAGGATGCGCGTCACGAACTGCATCACTCCCGCCGCCATGCGGTGATCTATGGTATCCGCCACCATTCCGGCGCCCTGCGCCTCGACCGCCCAAAGGGCGCGGGGCGCGGGCGCATAAACCGGCTGCGATGGAGGCTTAGGTGCCACCATGGGTCGGAAAGAGATGCTGGCGGTAATATCGCAACTCGGCTATCGACTCCAGGATGTCGTCGAGGGCCCGATGGGTATTCTGTTTGACGAAACCCGCGCACAATTCCGGGCGCCAGCGCCGCACCAGCTCCTTGACGCTGCTTACATCCAGATTCCGGTAATGCACGTAGGATTCCAGGGTCGGCATGAGGCGCGCCAGGAAACGCCGGTCCTGGCAGATACTGTTACCGCACAAGGGCGAGCGGTTCTTGGGCACCAACGGCTCGAGGAAGGCCAGCGTCTGGCGCTCGGCCTCGGTCGCGTCCATGGTCGTTGCGCGGATCCGCTCAATGAGCCCGGAGTGTCCGTGGGTGCGCTGGTTCCAATCATCCATGCCCTGCAGAATGGATTCGGGCTGATGAATGGCGAGCACCGGACCCTCGCCCACGATATTGAGATCGCTATCGGTCACCACCGTGGCGATCTCGATAATGGCGTCGGTGTCCGGACGCAGTCCGGTCATTTCCAGATCGATCCAGACGAGCGCGTTCGGGTCTTGCGCCATGCTGTTCTCCACTCCGTGTCACAGGTAAAAATAGCGCCGCAGGCGTAATCAGCCGACACTCTAGCATAAGGCGCCCGCCGCGCCCACGGAATGCCGTGGCCGGGACACGCCCCGCAAGACCTTTGGATCGATCGCGCACGGGGCGCCAAGGGTGTATCGTGGGGAGGAAATGCGGCCGGGGCCAGGCACCGCGCATAGACCCCCTCCCCGACCCCGAGATCGCGCCCCGGCGCCGACTTTCAAGCCCGGCTTATGCATGCGAGGCACCATGACCCGCACACAAGGAGTGACAATGACCGAATTGCGCCAGAAATCCTGCCGCCCCTGCGAGGGGGGCGTGAAGCCCATGAGTCTTTCGCAGGCCCGGGAACTCATGGCCCAGATCCCCAAATGGACGCTCGAGGAAACGGGACCGGCATTATTCCGCACGTTCCACTTCGCGAACTTCTACGAGACTATGGCCTTCGTCAACGCGATCGCCTATATCGCCAATCGCGAGGACCATCACCCGGACTTGCGCGTGGGGTACAAGGAATGCGTCGTGCGCTATCAGACACACGCCATCGGCGGGTTGAGCGACAACGACTTCATATGCGCCGCGAACATCGACGCCCTGGAGTTCTGAGGCGTCCCTACGCCTCGGGACGCCCGGAGAATGCGCGAGCGAGCGTGCCGCGATGGATGTACTCGAGCTCGCCTCCGATCGGCACCCCGCAGGCGATACGGGTCGCAAGCAGATTGCGCCGCCGCGCCAGCTCGCCGATATAGTGGGCGGTGGCCTCGCCCTCGACCGTGGCGTTGGTGGCGAGAATGACCTCGCGCACCACGCCCCCCTCGAGCAAGGCCTCGAGCTTGGGTAGGCCCAGCTCCTCCGGCCCAATGCCGTCGAGCGGCGACAGCCGCCCCATCAATACGAAATACGTTCCGCCAAAGGCCCCGGACTGTTCCAGGGACACGAGATCCGCCGGCGACTCGACGACGCACAGAAGCCCGCTGTCGCGCCGCGCCGAACGGCAAATGGCGCAGATCTCGGTTTCGCTAAAATTATTGCATCGCTGACAATGGCCGATACGATCAACGGCGCGCAACAAGGCCTCGGCGATGTCGCGAGCCGCGCCCCGGTCGCGCCCTAACAAATGAAAGGCCATGCGTTGCGCGGACTTGGCGCCGATGCCGGGCAGGCGACGCAGGGCGCGCTTCAGGTCCTCCAGCGCCTTGGTATCGTCGCTCAAAATTAGAACGGGAGATTCAGGCCGGGGATGTTGAAACCGGCGGTCAAGCCCGACAGCCGCTCCTGGCTCACCTGCTCAGCCTTGCGCACGGCATCATTCATGGCCGCCGCCACAAGATCTTCCACGACCTCGCGATCCTCCTTCAGGAGAGACTCGTCCAGACGCACCTTGCGCACATCATTACGACAGGTCATCGTCACCTTGACGAGCCCGCCGCCGGCCTGCCCTTCCACCTCAAGCGTGGCAAGTTCCGACTGCGCCTTGCGCAGATTCTCTTGCATCGCCTGCGCCTGCTTCATGAGCTGTCCCATACCACCCTTCATGTCTCTCGCTCCTCTGGTGTGCCATTACGCGGTCGCATGGAGCCCTCGTTCACACGGGCATTGAAGGTCCGCTTCAGGGCCGCTACCCCTGGATCGGCTGCAAGCGCCTCCTGCGCCCGACGCTGCGCGGCCTCTTCGGCCTCGCGGCGCAGATGGGTCGGCGTGCCGGTCACGGGCGCCACCACCACCTCCAAGCTAATGGGGTCCTTATAATAGGCGCAAAGCGCCTCCTTTAACATATCGACCCGCTCCTTGTTCAGGAGCTTGCCGGCCTCCGGATCCACGGTCACCACTACCCGATCGCCGCTCTTGTCCAAGACGGCATTCATGGCGATGTGCTTCATGAGACCGGCCAAACCGAGCCGCTCCAGGACCGAGCCCTCCGAGGTCGGCGCCGTCTCCGCCACGCTCGGGGATGATACGGGCCTCTGCTCAGTGGGCCTCTGCTCAGTGGGATTGCCGCCGGCGGCAGCCGGACCGCCCCTCGCGTTCACGGGGCTTGTCGGCGGCTGACCCGCTGGCGCGGCGCGCCCTCCCTGAGGGCTGCCCTTGCGCATATCGTGCGGCGCGCCGCCTGGTCTTGTGATCGGGGGCTTGCTTAACTCATCATTGACCGGCCGGAACGCCAACATTCGCAAGGCCGTCATGCGTAGCCCGGTCTCGGGATCGGGGGCCGCGCCCATCTGACGGCGCCCCAGGCACCCGATCTCGTAATAGAGCTGCACCGCCTCGGGCAGCAACCGCTGCGCCATCTCCTGCGTCCACGCATCCGCCGATTCCGCGCTCAGCACCTGGGCGACCGCTATGTCATGCCAAGCGCGCACGATATCGCCCAAAAACGCCTCCGGCGCCACGCCAAGCGAATAGGCCTCATCGATCGACGACAGTAGCGTTGCGCCATCGTCGTCGACGAGCGCCGCGATCAGCCGATGCACGAGGTCTGGAGCCACCGCCCCGAGCATATCGCGCACCGCCCCGGCACGCACCGCCCCGCCCCCCGCGGCAATCGCCTGATCCAGCAGGCTCAAGGCATCGCGAACACTCCCCTCGGCCGCACGCGAGAGCGCCGCCAGGGCCTCATCATCGCTTTCCAGGCCCTCCTCGCGCAGGATAGCGGCCAAATGGTCGCGAATCTGCATATCGGTAAGGCGTCGCAGGGCGAATTTCTGGCAGCGCGACAGCACCGTGACCGGGAGCTTCTGCGGATCGGTGGTTGCGAGGATGAATTTGACGTGCGGCGGCGGCTCCTCCAAAGTCTTCAGGAGGGCATTGAAGCTGTGGGTCGAAAGCATGTGGACCTCATCGATGAGGTACACCTTATAACGCCCGCGGGTCGGCGCGTACTGCACATTGTCGAGCAGTTCGCGCGTATCGTCGACCTTGGTGCGAGAGGCTGCGTCGACCTCGATGAGATCGGCGAATCGTCCGGCATCTATCTCTTGGCAGGCCGAACAGATTCCGCACGGGTCGGGTCCCACCCCCTGCTCGCAGTTCAAGGCCTTGGCAAGGAGGCGCGCCACGGTGGTCTTGCCGACGCCGCGGATACCGCTAAAAAGATAGGCATGATGAACGCGCCCTTCGCTCAAGGCGAAGCGCAACGCACGGACCACGGAGTCCTGACCCAAAAGCTCTGGGAAAGTGCGCGGACGCCATTTCCGCGCCAGCACCAGATAGCTCATGCGGGTCCTCGCAGCTAATAGGGGTGGCGGATTGGGCCGGCCCGACGCTGCACCCGACCGGATCGCTACGGCTGCTTCCTTCCGGACCTGACCGGGTTTACGATCGATCGCCACAGTGGGGGTCGGCCGTCACCGCCATTAAGAATCTCTGGAGACTTCATCCAGAACGACGAGGTTAGCACAATGAGAACAAGCCGGCAAAATGCCGTTTCTCCACCCCCCCAAACCCCCGCTTGCCGGTGCCGATGCCGTGCCCTGGCTCGGGGGAATCGCGGCTCGTGACCCGTGGCCTGAAAACTCGGATCGCCGACTGGGCCGCGGCCGGGCGCAACGTCCTCGGAGACCTCTATCACGCCCTCATCACCATGGGCTGGCCGGCCTTCCTGCTTGGCATCGGCGTCATCTTCGTGCTCGTGAACGGCGCCTTCGCGCTTGCCTACCTGGCCCAGCCCGAGGCCATCGTCCACGCCCGACCACAATCGTTCAGCGACGCGTTCTTCTTCAGCGTCCAGACCATGGCCACCATAGGCTACGGGATCATGTACCCGGGCACGTTCTACGCCAACGTGCTCATGAGTCTAGAGACCCTGATCGGCCTGTTCGGCGTGGCGTTTGCCACCGGTCTTGCATTTGCCCGTTTCTCGCGCCCGCGCGCCCGCATTCGCTTTAGCGAAGCGGCGGTGGTGAACCTCTACCATGGTGTCCCCACGCTCATGTTCCGGGTCGCCAACCAACGCGGCAACCAGATCCTCGAGGCGCGCGTGCAGCTAACGCTCTTGCGCAACGAGCATAGCCCCGAGGGCCAACGGATGCGCCGATTCCGGGACCTCGTGCTGCTACGCGACAGCACACCGAGCTTTAGCTACTCATGGACCGTGATGCACCCCATTACCGGCTCTAGCCCACTGTCCGGGACATCGCGGGCGGCGCTCGAAGAGGAGGACGCCGAACTCGTGGTGATCCTGGCTGGCCTCGACGAGACCCTTTCCCAGACCATACATGCCCGGCATGTGTACAGACCGGCCGCGATTCACTGGGGACACAGGCTGCGCGACGTCCTCTCCAAGGATGCCCACGGCAACTACCTCATCGATTATCGCCACTTCGACGATATCGAGATCGAGCCCCCGGAAGCCCAGGGAGAGCCATGAGCGCACGCAGAGAAGCATACCGATGGCTCAGGTTGAGGGACAAAAGTGCCTGCCGATCAGGGGACATTTATCATTGGCGCTGACAGCGGTGGATGACGCGCTTTAGGCATTAGTTGCCCCCCTAGATCACCCAAAAAAGCCCCCAACACTCAGGAAATCAAGCGCTTGGGTGCTTTTTGGTCTGTCGATATGTAGGCATGTAATACTTGCTGTACTGCTTGCATTACGCCATTGTGTGTGCTATGTAGTAGGCATGCATATCCATATTGTGCCTAATCGCGGCTCACACCCCACCATCCTGTTGCGGGAATCCTACCGCGAGGGGAAGAAGGTCAAGAAGCGCACGATCGCCAATCTCTCGCATCTGCCGATGCATCAGATCGAGCTCTTGCGCGCGGTCTTCCAGGGCGTGGATCTGCAACCGGCAGGTCTCGGATTCGTGGTAGAGCGCTCACAACCCCACGGGCATGTGGAGGCGGTGCACCGCATGATGGCGCGCCTGGGGCTGCCGGGGGTGATCGCGGGCAAGCCCTGTCGTGAGCGGGACTTGGTGCTGGCCCTGATCGCCGCACGGATCGTGGACCCCCAGACCAAACTCGCCACGACCCGTTCCTGGACGGCTACGACTCTGGCTGACACCTTTGGAGTCGTGGCGGCCGATGAGCAGGACTGCTATGCCGCCATGGACTGGCTCTTAGCCCGTCAGGACCGTATCCAGAAGAAGTTGGCGGCCCGGCATCTGAAGGCCGATGGCCTGGTGCTTTATGACTTGAGCTCCAGCTACTTCGAAGGGACTACTTGTCCCTTGGCGCAACGCGGCTACTCACGCGATGGCAAGCGCGGGACCTTGCAGGTGAACTATGGGCTCATGACCGATGACCGGGGCTGTCCGGTGGCGGTATCCGTGCATGAGGGCAATGTGGCCGACCCCACGACCTTGATGCCTGAGATCACCCGCATCAAGGAGGACTTCGGTATCACGCAGTTTGTGATGGTGGGCGACCGCGGCATGATCAGCAGTACCGCGATCGCAACCCTCCGCGACCAAGGTGGCATCGACTGGATCACGGCCTTGAAGAGCGCCTCCATCCGCGCACTCGTAGACGATAAGACGATCCAGCCCGATCTCTTTGATGAGACCAATCTCTGCGAGATCACCCATCCCGACTATCCCGGGGAACGGCTCGTGGCTTGCCGTAACCCCCAGTTAATGAAACTCCGGGCGCATAAGCGTCTTGAGCTCTTGCAGGCGACCGAAGAGGATCTGGTAAAGATAGCAGCCCGCATCACCGCCGGCCGCCTGAAGGGGCAGGACAAGATCGGCGTGGCGGTGGGACGCGTGATCAACCGCTACAAGATGGCCAAGCACTTTACGCTCACCCTCACCGACACGAGCCTCACCTTCGCCCGTAAGGAAGACGCCATCATTGCGGAGGCCGCCCTCGATGGGATCTACATCATCCGCACCTCGGTCACACCGGAACGTCTCGATAGTGCAAGCTGCGTGCGCCACTACAAATCCCTCTCGCAGGTCGAGCGCGCGTTTCGGTCGATGAAGACCGTCGACCTCAAGGTCCGCCCCATCCATCACCGCTTGAGCGATCGTGTACGCGCCCACATCTTCCTCTGCATGCTCGCCTACTACGTCGAGTGGCATCTGAAGGAGGCCTGGCGCGAACTGCTCTTTGCCGACGAGGATCAAGCGGCCAAGGCGACGCGCGACCCGGTGGCGCCCGCCGAACGCTCGGCGGGCGCCAAAGCCAAGGTCGCACGGCGGCACCACGAGGACGGGACGCCGATCCATAGCTTCCAGACGCTTCTTGCGGAGCTCGCGACGATTGTGCGTAACACGTGCCGCACCTCCGCCGAAGAGGATGCCCCGACCTTTACGGTGACGACACAATCAAGCCCACTCCAGCGCCGGGCGCTGGATCTGATCGACGCCCTCGCCGTGTAGGCAGGGCGCGGAACACCGATTCTTTCGCAATACATTGAAAGGTCAAAGAAAAACGTCTTTTAAGCGGCGCAACTTGAG
>DAHWGZ010000649.1 GCA_027335965.1 Acidiferrobacter sp. | reverse complement strand
TCCGGGCATGCCGATCATGCTCGATTACCGGATCCACGCCGACAATGAGTCGATGTACAACACCCCGCCGACCTTCCCCATCTACATGGCCGGTCTGGTCTTCGACTGGCTCAAAGAACAGGGCGGTCTTGTCGGCATGGCGCGCATCAACGAGCGCAAGGCACGGCTCCTGTATGACGCCATCGAGGGTTCGGGCGGATTTTACGTCTGCCCCGTGGCCAAGGCCTGCCGGTCGTGGATGAATGTCCCGTTCACCCTGAAAGACGCCGGTCTCGACGAGGCGTTTTTGAAGGAATCCAAGGCCGCGGGCCTGCTCCAGTTGAAGGGGCACCGTTCCGTGGGCGGTATGCGCGCCAGTCTCTACAACGCGATGCCGGAAGAGGGGGTGGCGGCGCTCGTCGACTTCATGCGGGATTTCGCGCGGAGACGCGGCTGATGTTCAAGGTCCGGACGCTGAATCAGATTTCGCCGCTCGGCCTTGCGCGTTTCGATGCCAAACGCTTTC
>DAHWGZ010000648.1 GCA_027335965.1 Acidiferrobacter sp. | reverse complement strand
GCCGGCCGGTGGCCTCGATCTGCCCCCGGATCCAATCCAGAATCTGCTGTTGGCGCCCTGTAAGAATCGACATACTGGTAATATATACAGTACTAAGGCGAAAAAAAAGAGGGCGGCCTCCTTGCCACTCCCCTCGCTACAGAAAGCCCATCACTCGGCATCCCTACCAAGAACATCCCTGCGCCCCATGGCCTCCTTGCCCTGCGCTTCCTGCTCTCTCGACATCCTGTCGAAAATCCCTTTTCACGATCCGCCATCCCAGGCGAAGCCAGGGTAAGCCTAACGAAGCCCCTGCCCTATCCGCCGAAAGTCGGAGACGGCAAGGCCCCGGGTACCCGCAGGGGATTCATGGAACACTTCCTACCGCCGCGGCCGGTCCCCCTGGCCAATTCTTTGAGTCCGGCATGCCCCATAGGTTCCGACACGATTCCAGGTATCGCCGCACACCCGGGAATCATGCCCGCCTCGATCCTGCGCGCCCGGCCTTTCGGGCTTGTATGGGCCT
>DAHWGZ010000647.1 GCA_027335965.1 Acidiferrobacter sp. | reverse complement strand
CGGCCACCGGCCGATCCACGGGCACATCACAGGATCCCTGATCACCTTCCACCTGGAGGCCCACCATGGTCGCTTCACGGTTCGCTGCCCCTGACATCGCGCGCGAGCGCCTAGCGCCGCCCGCGCTCGTCGCGGGCCTTGCGCTCGGCATCGTGTTGACGCTCGTGCTGCTCTTTAATCCGGCGTCGTTTTTGCGGCGCATCCAGCATTCGCATGCGCCGGCGGTCGACCTTTATTTCGTGAAGGCGGCGGCCCGCCACACTCACAGCAATGCCATCATGCTGCTGCTCGCGCGCCGGGAAATCGACGCCGGGCACGATCTCGCGGCACTGCGGGTGCTGGCGCCGCTCATGCCGCGCGCCGCCGGCCATGCCTATCGGCAGCGCCTGCGCTGGCTCACCTATCGCGACCTGCTGGCGATGAACTACCGCTATCCCAAGGGCAGCGCGCGGCGCGCGCGCAACGAACATGCCCTGCGCCTGCTCATCGGCCCATTGCGTCACGG
>DAHWGZ010000646.1 GCA_027335965.1 Acidiferrobacter sp. | reverse complement strand
GGCCAGCAGGTGGATGCCCGGGCCCATATTTAGTACGCCCCTACCACGGGTACCGTCACCAGCGTCCCGCCCGGCGCCCAAGCGCCGATGAGGGCGGTATACGGCGGCGAGGTCAGGGCCCCGTTGGCCGATTGCGGGTCCCGGTCGTCTCCGTAGCAGGTCCCCGCGCCCGAACCGCTGTTGGGACCATTGCCGACCCCGAGGTCATAGCCCCAGGCCGACGTGAGCGCGTCGGGGGAAAGCCCCAAGGTCGTCGCAAAGCCGATGGCGGTCGCGGGCTGCATGTCGCAGACCGATGGCCCCGTCAGCGTCCCGCTGGCCGCGGCACCGGCGGGCAAAGGGCCTGGGAACGCATAACCTGGACCGTTGCCGTTGGCGGAGTTGCCGATGGGGCTCGCACTATCCCAAAGAGCCGGATTGGTGCTTCCCGGCGGTGCCGACGCGAAATAGTCGACCGAAATATCGCGATTAATATTGGACTCGTACTGGGTCGTGAAGAAGGTCG
>DAHWGZ010000645.1 GCA_027335965.1 Acidiferrobacter sp. | reverse complement strand
CCGTATGCGGCGCCGATCGGCAGGATCTTCATGCGCACGATTACCGTGACAAACCCCTTGATGCCCTGGGGCACCCCCGCGATGATGGGCGCATGCGCGCCATCATCGCGCCCGGCATGCGTCATGAGCCGGGGATCGCGGCAAGGCGCGCCGCGCGCCCTTGCGCATCCGCTCGATGGGAATGCGGGGCGGGGGCGTCCGTATGTGAGGACCCTTGACGAAGACGCGCCAAAGACCGGAGCGCCCTTGCGCGGCTTGGCCGCGGGCACCCGGCACACGCCGTTTGTGCGGCCGCGCGCGATGAGGCGCCGGTGCGCAAACGTTAAAGGACGGGTTCGAGGCGTGGCGGGGCAGGCCGATAAGGCGGCGCTCGTGAGCGCTCCGCCAATGGGATTGGGACGGATTGGTGCGGGCTGGGCTCGGGCCGGCCGAGGGGCTGGCAAATGATGGGGGACACCGATGGGGGATGGGGCGAATCCAGTGGACGCGACCGGCAGGCGCTGGT
>DAHWGZ010000644.1 GCA_027335965.1 Acidiferrobacter sp. | reverse complement strand
CCGCGATCTTGCCGTAGACGGCGTCCGCCTGGGCGAGCCCCTGGCGGGGCGGGGCGATCATGACATAATGCGTGGGCTGGTTTGCGGCGTAGGCAGGGGCGCAAAAAAGACTCAAGATAATTGCCAAGGTGCGCAACATAGTGATCTCCTCATGTATCCGCGACGGAGTGTCCGCACCGTCAGCAGTCCCCGAATAGGCCCTGGCGTGGGCACTTCTTGTTATGAGAGCCCTGTAAGATTAGACCGCGGGCCTGCGCTTGCAAGGGGTGGCGCGCATGCGCCGGACCGTGCCGGCTTGGCGTTCGCGCGGGCGGACTGATATAGTCGGTTCGCGACAGACAGCTTGCGGGAGAGGCCCGCCCCCCGGGGGCCGGGCGCCGACGACGCAACCGCCCGGAAACGTACCGGCAAAAGGACCGCGAGGCTACTACCGTCGACTCTGGAGAGAGACTGCGCGACAGTCCACCGAAGGGGCACAAGCTCTCAGGTCGTGGGACAGAGGGGT
>DAHWGZ010000643.1 GCA_027335965.1 Acidiferrobacter sp. | reverse complement strand
GATGGACTGGGTGACCGCCCTACGGGCGACCGAGATCAAGAAGCTGGTCGCCGACGGGGTGGTCCAAACCAGCCTCTTCGACGAGGTGAACCTGGTGGAGATCACACACCCCGACTACGAAGGAGAGCGTCTGGTCGCCTGTCGCAACCCGATCTTGGCCCAAGAGCGCGCGCGCAAGCGAGACGACCTGTTGGCCGCGACCGAGGCCAACTTGGCGAAGGTGAAGACTCAGGTGGATGCCGGGAGGCTTCGTGACCCCGGCAAGATCGGGCTACGCGCTGGACGTGTCGTCAACCGCCACAAGATGGCCAAGCACTTCACCCTCGAGATCGCCGAGGGGCAGTTCTCGTTCTCCCGCAAGGAGGACGCGATCACCAAGGAGGCCGAGCTCGATGGGATCTACGTGATACGCACGTCTCTTGGCGAAGAGAGGATGCCCGCTGCAGAGGTGGTGAAGACCGACAAGTCGCTCGCCAACCTCGAACGCAACTGCTTCCAGCACATGA
>DAHWGZ010000642.1 GCA_027335965.1 Acidiferrobacter sp. | reverse complement strand
GTGACGGGCCAGGGTCCCCGGTCCCGATCTCGGGTAGCGTCCATGTCGTAATCGGCGATTTCGGGCCGGACACCCCGGGCGGTGGCGATCGGGGCGCGGGTATTTGTGCCCCCAACAGACATAGACCCCCACGAACGCCTATTCACCCCGGCCCGTTTACGCCGCTACACCCATCAGGCCTACCTGATTATCAAGCCGATACCGTGGGGAAAGTCGGATAGAGCCCTACTTTGGGTTGGCGCAAACACACAAGATCTGGCGAACGCTGGATGAATGGCTGCGTCACCGATTGCGGGCGATTCAGCTCAAGCACTGGAGGCGGGGTAGCACGATATACAGGGAACTGACCAACCTCGGCGCGGCCGGGCATGTGGCAAAGCGTGTGGCGGGAAACTCTCGCTGCTGGTGGCGAAACAGCAATGGCGACATCAAACGGGTGCTGACCATTGCCTACTTCGACAAGCTCGGCGTGCCCAGACTCTCATGACCTCAACTTCTCGAACCGC
>DAHWGZ010000641.1 GCA_027335965.1 Acidiferrobacter sp. | reverse complement strand
ATCCCAAAGCCATTTATAGTATTGTTATTCTTTACATTTCTGTAACGATTCCATTATGACGCGCATGCACGGCCCCGTGGATCACGGCGGGGGCGACGATCTCGATATCCTCGCCGACCACCGATCCCGGATCATCCGGGCGCCCGACCTCGCAGCCCTCGGCGATGCGCACATCGCCCTCGGCCACTATCGGACCCCATATCAGGCAGCCTGACCCTATGACGATATCACCCTCGCACACGAGCGCCCCTTCAATGACGCTCTCGGCGCCCACGCACAGCTGCCCGTACGCCTTGATCGATCCACGCAGTCTTGTCCCCGCGGCCAGCGACACCGGCTCGCGGGCCACGTGATCCGTGCCGGTCGCCGATGCCAAATCCCCCGTCTTGGCGCCGCCCATCCGTGGTTCCGCGGACCCGATCAGAATGGTCGGGGCCGTCAGAGTCATGAACAGGCATGGCGCGTCGACTTTTATCGTTTTGTTGGCCGATGCCCGACCGAGTATC
>DAHWGZ010000640.1 GCA_027335965.1 Acidiferrobacter sp. | reverse complement strand
GAACGGCCGCGGCGGTAGGCCTCGTAACGGTCCCACGCCCTCTCGACGTGCACGCGGTCGTCGTCGCGGGAAGGCGCGCCGTCCGACACCCGCGTACCCATGCCAAACGCCACCATGAGACACTTGAGACCACATTCGCACGCCAGGCCGTAGAGATGATCCGCATTGGCCCAGCGCCCGGCACGAAACAACTGGTCGGCGTCATGCCAATGACGCTCATGGGCATCCGCGAAATCGGCATTCATCTTGCTGATCTCCTTATGACCACGGACTTGCTGCCGAGGCGTTCGACGCGAGCCATACATTTGGCGCGCACAGGGCGCCGCGAGCGCGCAGGACGCCCTCAATGCCCGGGCGTTCGAGCGCGCCCAAAACGACGCGGGACGCGGGCCCCGCGAGAGAACCCCGACGTCGGGCCGGAGCCGATGAGTCGTACAATATCCGGGGCGGTGACGCCAAGGCGAGCACAACCCGACCGATAGGTGGGGCTGCCGAGGCTCAAAATAG
>DAHWGZ010000063.1 GCA_027335965.1 Acidiferrobacter sp. | reverse complement strand
CGAAGAGCGCGCACACCGCTGGCCCCATGCTAACTGGCTTGCGCATCGGATCCTCGGATTCGAACACCTCAAGGCAATCACCCCCGTGATCGGGCCCCGGGTCGCTGCATGGGGTACGGGCGCCGAGTATTCGTTTTCCCTCCCGTACGATCTCGCAATTCGGGCCCTGGGAACCTTCCGTCTCCGCGGCTCGCTCCATCTCGCCAAGCCCGTGACCACGATCTATAGCCGTGACCGCGAGGCGCTCTTGATCGATCGGGCGCGGTGCATGGAGATCGCCGCGGCGGGGAGGGGCGCATGAACGGCACCGAGCGCAACATCCTCGCTTTCGCGTACGCCAAGACCCTCGTCCGTTTCTATGGAGCGGGCTCGGGCGAGGTGGCCGTCACCGCATACGGCCTCGCCGCCCCGCGGGCCATCGTTGTGGGGGTCTACGAAGCGTACCGAGAATGCACCCCCAAGGCCAACGATAGGACTCCGGTGTACTCGATGCAAAGCGACGAGGAACCCGACTCCCATCGATACTTTTTCCGTCAGCGCGAGGACCGCGACTGGCTCGCCATCCGCGCGCTCGCCGCCATCACGCTCTGGCACCACCGCTGGCAACGTGAACTCGAGATCGGCAGCCGCCCCGACTGGCGCACCATGATTGCGATCCTCGACGCCGCCGACCAGCTCAAGCCCGGCGGGAGCCCCGTAGCGAACGCCGCGCGCGTCGTGACCATGATCCAACGGCGCTGGTCCGCCGAGCGCCGCCGGCGCGGCGAAGATACGCCAGTGGCGGAGGGGGGCAGTCATGCTTGAATCGCGAGCCAAGGAACACTGGTGTCCCTTCGTGCGCGTGCCATACGCGCTGGAGCCGGGGCGGGTGGTCGCCGCAGTAAACAGGATGGTGCCGATGGAACAGAATGGCCGATCCGCAGGCATGCCGATAGAGTTCGGATGTTTGGGTTCCAGCTGCGCCGTATGGCGCGAGGACAGCTGTATAGTCGAAGGGAGGGTCGGCAATCCTCGCGGCCACTGCGGGCTGGTGCCTCGTGGGGGGGCGGACGATGATTGAATCCGATATAGGAAGTGACGCCATAGCCGCGTGCCGCGCGGCCCTGGCTGCCCCCCCCAAAGCCGCCGCCTGGTGGGACGGCCTGACCCGAGGGGAGCAGCGCCTCCTCGCGGTCGGGGGGTGCCTCACCGCTGCGATCATAGGAGCGCCGTGGTCTGAGCTCTGCGAGTCCGATCGGCGCGCCATTATCGACACCGCCCGCCGGGCCTCCCGCTGGGCGGCGCAGCTCTTGGAGGCTCTATGATGTTTAGGGTCGAAGAGATCGTGATGCTGGGGGGTAGAGCCGACGTCATCGTTGACAAAGCAACGCCCATCGTCGGAATCGAGGTGTTGGAATCGCGCAAGGTGACCATCCACTCTGTTTCTCAGGGGCTCATCATCCTCGGTGCTGTTGTGACCTCGTCGTACGAAATACCCCTGTTGCCCACAAATAGATTCCTCCCCGATTGTGCCTCGGGCTTTGGCCTTGTGCCACTTAACAACGAGGCCAGGTGCTCATATGGGGTGTCGTTTGACGATGATGTTAGTCGGGTGCTGCGCGTGCGCTCCTCCTTACCTAGCGGAGATCACATACATGGAAACTACTGATTACGAATTGCTCAGGCATAGTGCGGTCGCGGCCGCCCAGACTGCGATCGTCCGGGCGCATGACTTCCGGCAATATTGCAACGAGACCGACCGCATGGCAAAGAGTAAGGCCCAGGTCGCCCTGCAGCTCATCGTGGCGGCCTCGCGCATGATCGAAGAGCTCGAGGGGTTAGGCGCTTTTCCGTCGGTCGGGAATATAACGCCTCCCGCGGCGTATAGCCTCCTGCAGTGTCACAGTGACGACTGAAACCATCCGCCAGGCCGTCCGGAAAGCCATCTCCCCGCCGTACGATCGCGGGGACGCCCACGATCAAATACGCGGTCTCCTCGTGTATGCGGTGCAGGGGTTAGGCCCGGACCTCGGGCTCCGTCTCCTCGCCGCCATCGCCCAGCGCGAAGGCGCCGAAGGGCTCCAGTGGGTCGCCGAGCGCTACGCCGCAGGCATGCTATACCTCGATGTCGAGCTGTGGGCCCCACGCGAAGGGGCGCCGGTCGAGGGGCTGATGGCCGGCGTCGGCCTCATGTATGGTCCCCCGGGCTCGCGCGTCATGGATTTCCACGTGGTGCGCACCGCGGCCCTCACCGCGCCCCGCGCACCCCGCCCGACGCTCATGCGGCTCCTCACAAACGTCGGAATATTTTGCGACCGGCGCCGCGTCTGGTGCTACGGAGGGTCGCGCTGGGGCGTCTTCGCGCACATCGCCGCACGCCATCCCGAGCTCGGTTTCACTCGGCTCGAAAAAACCTACGCGCACGCCGACGGCGCGACCTACAGCTTTTTCATACGCCCCCCGTGCTAGCCTCCGACTGGCGGCAGTTCGACCCCGAGACCGGCGCCCGCCGGCGGTGGACCCACCTCCTCGGCACCGTGCCGGCCGTGGACGCCGACGATGCGGCGTGGTGGGGCGAGGCCTTCGGGCAGATGCCGCAGTCGTACATTCGCGCCCTCAATGAACTCTATTGCCATATCGGGACGCATGTCTCGCGGTTTGCGGCCAACCAGGCCATGGACCGCGCGCGCGAGGCGATCGCGCGAGTGCGTTCGCACAACCTCGCGTTTGACGTCGATGACGATGAGATCTGCCAGGCCGCCGCGCTCTACGTCCGGCGCATCGCCGAGCCGGCGGCGCGCCAGGTGCGCCGGCGGTGGCAGACGGCGGGGGCCATCGCGCGGACCGACGCGCCGCCCCCGGAGACCTACGAGCGCGACATCCTCCGCGCCGCCGGCCTCCCGGACACCGATCCGGGGCGCCCGCGCCTGCTCGACGAACACTGGTGGCGCCGGCAATTGCGCCGCGCGGTGGGCCGCGACATCGACCAGGTGGGACGCGTGGTCGGTGTGATCTATCGTGCGGCGCAGTGCTATTGCGCGGACCTCACGGTGCATCGCCGCGCCCAGCAACAGCAGCGCATCGCGCGCACGCTCCGTAATCTCGAGGTGGTTCTGGGCCCGCGCGATGACCGCTCTCGCCAGCTCCGCCTGCCGCTCGATGAAGTGGTGGCCGGCTCGGTCGCCAATCCACGTGTCCGCCGGACCGAGCTCATGACCCGCATCGGCGGCGTCGAAGACTGGGCGGTGGCGCAGGGATGGCACGCACTTTTCGTGACAGTAACGGCACCCGCCGCTTATCACGCGCGCACCCCGGAAGGCAAACCCTACGACTGGAACGGCACCACACCCCGCCAGGTGCAGGACTACCTGATGCGCGTGTGGGCCCGCACCCGCGCCGCCTGGCGCCGCGCCCGCCTCACTCCGGTCGGTCTGCGCGTCGTCGAGCCCCATCACGACGGCACGCCGCATTGGCACGCCCTGATCTTTGCGCCGCCGGATCAGGTAGCGCCCCTCGAGGCGATCGCCCGCGCCCACGCCCTCGCCGACGCCCCCGACGAACCCGGCGCCGGCGAGCATCGCTTTAAGGTCGTGCGCATCGATCGGCGGCGGGGAAGAGCGGCGGGCTACGTCGCCAAATATGTCGCCAAGGCCGTCGACGGCTTCGGCGTCGACGTCGACCGCCACGGCAACCCGGGCGATCGGGCGGCCGCGCGCATCCGCGCCTGGTCATCGACCTGGGGCATCCGCCAATTCCAGTTTTTCGGGACCCCCCCGGTCGGTGTATGGCGGGAGCTGCGCCGCGCGTCAGGCGCCCCCAGGGGCCCGCTGGGCGATGCCTGGCGCGCCGCCGACCTCGGGTTATGGGCCGAGTACATGCGTGTCATGGAGGCCACGCCCATAAGCCTGGCGCGCGCCTGGTCGGATAAATGCAATAAATATGGTGAGCCGGTCGGAAATATTGTGGTCGGCGTCGAATATGCCGGAGTGCGGCTGCCAACGCGGCGGGAGTGGAGGATCGAAAAGCGGCGCGGTGGGGACCTTGGAGACCTGACAATAACTGTACGGCCCAACATCGTGAGCCTTTCCGAGGCTACAGACACAATATATAGTGATGGGGCGGAAATCGAGATTCCGCGCCCGCGGCCCTGGCACACGCCAGGGCGGCAACACCCCGGCGCCCATGGGCCGCCGGCCCGTACTTAAGGCAGGAGCGACCATATCATGATCGATACGAGCGAAAATCCGACCATCGTCCCACCGGGCGAGAAAAAGGTGCGGCGCGCGCGGTGCAAATTCTGCGGAAAAGAATTTTCCCGCGTCCAGCTCGAAATCAAGATGCCGATTATTTCTCATTTCATGGGCGCGTGTCCGGCCGCCCTCACCGAAATCGAGCGCATGGCGAGCTCGTTAATTGAAATAGTCGACGACGAAAAACCGGGCACCGAATCAACGACTTAGGAGATTACGAAGATGGCAAACGAAAATAAACCCGGAAATACCCCCGCCGCTGGCGGGGCGCCGCAGGATTTCCCGGCCGATGCCGTGCAATTTATTTCGCAGAAATTCCAGGAATTAAAACAGGAACTCGCGCACGCGATCGCGCGCCTCGAGGCCGTCGAAAAACAGCTCGGTGAGACCGTGGATAAAAACATCGATAAGGCCGGCCGGAAAGCCGGCGACGCGATCGACGACACCAAGTCCTGGCTCGATAAGCTGTTTAGCTAATGGACGCGGCCGAGAACTACCAAGCGCCGGCGTCGCCACTCGAGGCCCTGGCGACCAGGCCGCCGGAGATCAAGCGCCGGCCGGGCCGGCCGGCCGGATCCGGCACCAAACCCAAGCCGGCGGCACCGGAACCGGCGCCCCAGGGGGCGGCCCCAGGTGCTGACGCCGAGGCCGAGAAGCCCGAGGAGTTCGACTGGGGATCCCTAACCGACGAGGAGGCCGCCGATCTCATCGCCTCCGCCGCCGACATCGGCCTGCGCGCCTTAAAGCTACGCCCGCTCGATGACGCGGATGTACTCCCCATCCGGAAGCATGCAAAACCCGTGGTGAAGCGCTGGGCCGGTGAATTCTTCAAGCAGTACATGCACGAGCTCTTGATCGTCGCCGCATTATGGGGACCGGTCACCGAACGGATGGAAGAGCGCAAACGTGCCGCCGCCCAGTCGCAGACGACGCCCACTGAACCCGCACCCCGCCCGGCGCCCATGGGGCCATGATGCAACGGGAAATCATCGGGATTTTCGGCATCGCCGGGCATGGCAAGTCGACCATGATCCGCCATCTGATCCGCCCGCTCCCGCGTGTGCTGGCCCTCGACATCGGACTGGATGACTACGAGGGGTCAATGACTGTGGGGAGTGTGAGTCTGGCCGCGCGCCTCATCGACGGGCATGCCCGCTACCGACTCGTCTACGCCGCCTTTGAGCGCACCGAGGAGGAAGCCGTGGCGGATGCCGTGGAACTCACCAAGGCGTACGGCGCCAGCATGCCAGGGGCACAGATGCAATGGCTCATTATGGATGAGGCCGACTTGTTCGCGCCGGCGCGCGGCCTTTCCCGGCCGATGCGCGACGCTATCGCGCGTGGTCGCCACTGGGGATTATCGATCATCTACGCGAGCCGCCGGCCGGCCGAGGTCAATCGTCTCCTGACCTCGCAAACCACCCGCTTCATAGTCTTCAGGACCCGCGAACCGGGCGATCTGCGCTATCTCAAGGCCTTTATCGGCGAGGACGCCGCCGCGCGCGCGCCCACCCTGCCAAAATACGCCTATCTCGATATCGCCGCGGACGGCGAGTGGACCATAGGGCGCTTGCCAGAACCCCAAAATATTGGGCCTTGACTGCCAATAAATCACTACATATAGTGATAGCCGTACGTCGCCGGGGGACCCGGACAGGGGCGGCTCCTCCTACCGATCACCGCCCCCCGGCGACGGCCTAAATGGTCGCGGGGTCCGTCCCCGCCCCGACTCCGAAAAGGGGACACTTTCATGAAGACCAAAGAATGGGTGATGGTGTTTATCGCCATCTTCGTCGGCATCTGGTTGTCGAACAACGTTTCATTCATTAAAGGCATCGTCGGCTAACTCCGCCCCGCGGACCAATACAGGAAACCGGCCATGCCAACCAAGACCGCTCACCAGATCTACAAGAATCAAGTCCGCTCGGGCACGATCAACACCTTCTCGCCCTCGAGCCTGACCAGCCCCAGCCTGATCGATTACCCAAACCTCTCGCGCGGCGTGATCCATCAGCAGCACATGCTGACCGTGAAGCTCACGCTCGCGATCACCAATACCACCAGCGCCTCCGGCTCGGCGGGGCTGACCAAGAACCCACGCGGCATGCTGGCGTGGCTCACCAACATCCTGTACCGGACCAACAGCACGAACACGCTCTGGGCGGTGCCGGGCTACGAGGCGTTTATGATCGCCCTGGCGCAGGGCGGCATGGATATGTCCGTCGCGCAGGCGCAGGGGCCGGGCAAGCACGGTGCGGATCCGACCACGTTCCTCCTGGATGATTTCGACGAGGCCGCGATGAACGCGGACATCGCCGCCGGCGCCACTGCGACCTTTAACGCTGTGGCTCGGATCCCTGTCAACTGGTATGGGACGCAAACCAGCCCACAGGCCCTGGGCCTCTCCACCGTCTCGCCGGCGATCACGAGCCTCCAGATCCAGCTGTCGACCGGTACCGCGGCCAGCATCGTCGGCAATCTCGCCTCTGGCTTCACCGCCGCGATCACCGCCGCGAACGTGACCATGGAGGAAACTTACTACCCGTACAATGGCGATCCCGCCAGCCTGCCGCCCTGGTACCCGCAGATCATCTTCGCTGGCTCGATCCAGACCACCGGTGCCGCGCAGAAGCAGCAGCTGCAGCTACCCTACGGGGCCGGCAAGTGGTACAAGCGCTTCTTCCTCTTCGTCCGCGACACTACGCAGCCGTTCGCGTTGAACAGTGATGCGATCATGCAGAATATGACCTTCGTCGCCAACACGGATCAGTACCTGCTCAACAACCGCAGTGCCGACAGCCTGAAAGCCGAGTATGCCTACAGGTACAACCGCGCGTTGGCCGAAGGCATGTACATACATGACCGGCTCTTGCACGGCAACATCCTCGACGTCCTCGATACCGCCGGATTCAACAGCCTGCAATTCGAGGCGGACCTGTCCGCGGCCGGGGTGATCGGATGCTACGCGGAGACGCTGCAGGACAACATCCCGCTGCCCGCACCGACCGCGCATCAGAAGGCGGCGTAAGCCATGAGCTGGCTGGGTTCGGTCGGCTCCGCCCTGCAGACCGGCTTCGGCGATCTGACCTCAGGGCTGTCTGGGGTGTCGAACGATATCAGCAACGTCCTCGGCCAAAACGGCACCCTGACGATCGGCGGCACGACCATCCATACGGGCACGCAGCCGGTCACCTCGAGCATGCGCGGGAACCAGTATCCCACGAGCGCCGCCGGCGCCGCCTCGATCTTCGGCGGCCTCGGCTCCTCTGTCGGGTCGCTGTTCTCGTCGCCAATCGGGATCCTCATCATCCTGGTCTTGATTATCGCGGTGGCCTAGATGCGGGGCCTCCTGGTCGTGGCCCTGGTCGCCCTCCTGGCGTGGGTCTGGAGCCGCCAGGCCCGCGCCGGGCAATCGACCGCCACGACTGGGCCTACGCCGGCACCAGCATCGACTACGGGGGCCCAGAACCAGGCGTTGCTGGCGGATATCATGGCCGTCGCCCAGGCGGAGGGTGTCCCGGCCGCGGTGCTCTACGGCATCGCCGCGACCGAGCAAGGCACGCCCGATAGTGCCGAGTGGAATCCCCAGGCCATCAATCTGTCCGACCCGTACGGGGGCGCCTGGGGCCTGACCCAGGTCCTCGCCGGGACCGCCTACGGACTCGGCTACCAGGTGCCGCAAGAGCTTCTGAACCCAGTGGCCGCGCTCACCGCGACCGCCAAGTATCTCCGGAAATACTCGAGCAACGTCGACAATTTCGCGGAAGACGCGCAGCTCTACAACGCCGGCCCCAACGCCACCTTCACCGATACGCCCTATATCGATAAGGTCCTGACCTATGCCCGGGCCTGGCCCACGATTCAGAGGGCCGCGGCATGAAGGACGTTTACGCCATCATCGGTGTCATGATTCCCGTGATCGCCGGCTTCGGGCGGCTGATGTGGATGATGGGCGGGATTCAGGCCCGCCTGACGGCGATCGAACACGCCCTGGGCCGGATGATAGGAGGTGCCCATGAGTAATATCGGCCATTTCTTCCACCACCCACTGCAATCGATCGGCGGCGTCTTTACAAACCCCGGGAAGGATTTTAAGAGCGCCGTCGCCGGCGTGCCGCCACTCAAGAACTTCGTCGCGCATCCGGCCGAATCCATCGGCGGCGTCTTCAAGCATCCCGGCACGGATATCCATAGCGCCGCGATCGGCATCCAGAAAAATCCGGAGCTCGCCGCCCTCGCTCTGGCGGTGGTTGCGCCCTACGCGGTATTGGCCTACGGCGGTGCCGGCGCCTTCGCGGGCTATGGCTCGGCGATCGCCTACGGCTCGGCCGCGGCCACCCCTTACCTGGAAAGTGCGGCGATCGGCACCTATGCCCCCGGCGCCATGCATGGCTTCGGTGGCCTCTCGCAGGAGCTTTCCCAGGGGCCGACCAAGTCGGAATACATGACCGGCGCTGAGTTCGCGGCCGCCTACGGCGCGGGAAGCTTCCTGGATTCGTCCGGGGGATTCGCCGCGCGACTGGGGGCCGGCTTCGGGGCCCTGCGTACCAGTGCGGCGCTGGGATTCGATCCCTTCGGCGCCCCGACCCTCGGTCCCAACGCCAGCCCGGAACAGATCAGCGCGGCGCAGCTGCAAAGCGATATCACAGGCCAGCCGATCCAGCTCTCCGGATCGGCCTCGCAGTCGGCTAGTGTCGGCAGCGGCACCGGGA
>DAHWGZ010000639.1 GCA_027335965.1 Acidiferrobacter sp. | reverse complement strand
CCTGCCGACCCGAGCGGCTGGGTACGACGGGAACGTCGGCGGCCGCCAAGCGTCGGGCGAGGCCTGGCAGGTCTGATACCGCCAACGCCAGATGACGGTCGCGTCCGGGTTGCCGCAGCGCCCCGGCGGCGGGTTCCGCGCCGACCGCCAGAAGGTGGATCTGTTGGCCGGAGGGCAGGGTAAGCCAGGCACCGGGATAGCCGAGATCGGGACGCGTGACGATCTCGAGGCCCAGGACGTCGCAATAGAAGGCGAGTGCGCGCGGTAGATCCTGTACGCGCAGGCTGGCATGGATGATCGCGCGGATCGGTGGCATGGCGTGGTCGAGGTCTCAATAGGCCGCCATTCTATCGCGTCTTCGATCCCGAGGCCCAGGACGACATGGCGCCTGCATGCCGCCACAAGCGGCCTCCTGGCGCCCGGCGGCGATCCCCGGCACAATGCCTTATGCCCGAGACCCCCCAGCCGCGACTTGTCGCCGATCGCGTATCCTTCATTGAGATCCTC
>DAHWGZ010000638.1 GCA_027335965.1 Acidiferrobacter sp. | reverse complement strand
ATGAGCTGCGCCGAGATCGAGGGCGCGAGGGCGACTTGGACGTCCCGTCGCGCATACCGAGAGCCGGCGCACGCTTGACGCCCACAAATCCCGCGCTTGAAATCATCGACATTCGTCGTATGGCGAGTCTCGCACATGACTTCGGCGCGTTAGTGGCCGTGGATAACACATTCGCCTCGCCTGTCAACCAGCGGCCCTTGGCATGGGGGGCGGACATCGTAGTGCATAGCGCCACCAAGTATCTCGGTGGTCACAGCGATCTGACGGCGGGCGCTTTAATGGGGTCGGAGGCGTTGCTTGCACCCATTCGGGCTTGGCGCAGCAATTTTGGACAGACCATCGCGGCCGAGACCGCGCAGCTTCTGGCGCGTAGCTTGCGTACGCTGGTCGTGCGGGTGGAACGTCATAATGAAAACGCCGCGGCGGTGGCGCGGGCCTTGCGCGGCCATGAACGCGTGAGGACCGTCTTTTATCCGGGCCTAGAGGATCATCCAGGCCACGAGATTGC
>DAHWGZ010000637.1 GCA_027335965.1 Acidiferrobacter sp. | reverse complement strand
CCGGGTCCCACGCGAGCGCCGCCCAGCCCGATCCCATGGTAGTCATGGCGGCGTTCACAAACTGACCCTTCAGGCCCTCGAAGGACCCGAAGTCGCGATCGATGGCGCGCGCCAACTCCCCTTCGGGCTTGCCGCCGCCATTGGGCGAGAGGTTCTTCCAGAAAAGCGAGTGCAGGATGTGCCCCGAAAGATTAAAGGCCAGGGCATGTTCCAGGGCCGCCACGCGCGCGAAATTCTTGGTTTCCTGCGCCTCCTTCAGGCCCTCGAGCGCCTGATTGGCGCCGTTTACATAGGCGAGGTGGTGCTTACTGTGATGCAACTCCATGATTTTGGCGGAGATGTGCGGCTCCAAGGCATTGTAATCGTAATCAAGGTCGGGCAATACGTATTTTTCCAAGGTCTTTCTCCTAGTCGTCGACGGTAGACAATTGACCGGACAGATGCGGGATGCGCGCCCGAGCCCAGGTAGGGCCGGTCCGGGCCACGGTGCCCGCACGGTCCGCGATCG
>DAHWGZ010000636.1 GCA_027335965.1 Acidiferrobacter sp. | reverse complement strand
GGCGGTGGCCGCGAAGGCGTTTGCCAGAAAGGCCACACCCACCAAAAGTAAAAGCCGGCTTACCATTTGACTTCCTGCCATCCTGCGCCTTAATTGTACCCTATGTTGAGACCGCCCCTGATCGTGTCCCTGCTGGCCGTGGCCGTGCTCGCGAGCATGGGCGCCACGGCGCGGGCCGTGGGGGCCATCTTCAAGTGTCGGTCGGGCGATGGACACTGGATCTATGCCGCGCGCCCGCCGGCCGGCTGCCAGGGACCGCCGGCCATCCTTCCCTTGGCCCGCACCCTTGGGCCTCGCGCCCCACGACCCCGGGGGCGCCCGGCGACGACGCACCCGGCGATGGCCACGCCCGATCGCCTGCGCGCGCGCCTGCGCCGCTACGAGGCCACCCTACATGCGCTGCACGCCACACGCATACCCCGTGATCCGGCCCTGGCGCGCTGGCGGACCCACGCCCTCCATGCCGTCACCGTCGATATCGCCGTGCTGCGTCATGACTTGGGGCAGG
>DAHWGZ010000635.1 GCA_027335965.1 Acidiferrobacter sp. | reverse complement strand
GCGATGCTCCATAGCTCAAGCCGTTATAGGCGGCCGACGGCACTCGTGCCGCCGACGCCATCAAAGGTGTCGCGACAAGCGCCGCGACGTACAGAAGATGCCTCCCGGTCATCGTAGACCTCCTTCATCCGACAAATGGGTGGAAACCCATTATCAGATGATAGGCAGGAGGCCGAATCTGACCTTAGGCGGTGCAGGAGCTGGGTTCCAGATGCGTAGGCTGCGGGGGACGCAGGTAGGGCGCCACGAACGGCGAAATATTACGGGCGCGCGTGGCCCCATCGCTCGCATCCCGACCCAAAAACTCCAAAAGCCAGACTTGGTGGGCAATCTCCTCATGCAGGATCGCCAGGACCAGATTATAAGTCCGGTTGTCCTTGCCCGAGGTGGCGCTGCAGATCTCGGTATAGGCCCGCACCGACTCCTCGGCCGCCTTTAATAGAATGGGGATGATCTGCGGGACATCCGCCTCGGCCGGCAGATTGCGCAAGGCGCCAAGCCCCCCGAG
>DAHWGZ010000634.1 GCA_027335965.1 Acidiferrobacter sp. | reverse complement strand
CACGACGCGGTTTGGCAATGTGACCGAACACCAACGCATTCAGGGCGTACGCACGGGGACCTGCGCGGGCGGCTGATGGCCCCCGGCGCCGTACGGGGCAAGGCCCGCGGTCACCGCCCATCCACGAGTTTGCGCAAGATCCGGGTCGCGGGCGGGCGCGACCCGCCTTATGCTCCGCCCCTTGGAGGTGGCCGCGTCGCGCGGCCGCGAACCCGGAGGCACGGATATGCATCGAACTATTCACCCTGCCATTTTGTATTTTGGGACGCCGGTCATTTTGATCAGTACGGTGAACGGCGACGGGACTTTCAATCTCGCGCCCATGTCCTCGGTATTCTGGTTGGGGTGGCGATGTCTGCTCGGCCTGGCCGCCTCATCCCAGACCACCGGAAACCTTATGCGTAGCGGCGAATGTGTCCTCAATCTCCCTTCGGTGAGCGAGGTCGACGCGATCGACCGCCTAGCGCTGACCACGGGCTCAAATCCGGTGCCCGAATTCAAGCGCGCCA
>DAHWGZ010000633.1 GCA_027335965.1 Acidiferrobacter sp. | reverse complement strand
GGCGCGGGCACGCCATGGCATTACCGGACAAAGGGCCGTACCCGCCACTTTCCCGAGCGAAGGCGTCTTGTAGACCGTATAGCTATCGGTTGCGATAACGGTACGCGCCCAATGATCGTGCGCCACCAGATTATCTGCTTCACAATGCGACTTAAGGCCCCGCAATAACGCATCCACATGTCGCTCCAGGCCACCAAAGCTATCATTGTAAAAGCGACCAAAATGTAAGATGCGCAAATCCCCTTCTCCTTGCCTGCCACCCCAGCGATCCCGCCAGGGCATCCGCCAAAGGTGCCGTCGAACCGCCCTTACGCACCAGCGAAATCGCGCCCGCCCCACCTAGGCTATCCAGCAATTGGCCGGACAGCGGCACTCCCGCTCTGTGCCTACAATCTATATGCCCCTCGCAGACATCGGCGCATGGGTTCTGCCAAACACTGCCTTTCCACAAAAACCCGTCCAGTTCAAGCCCATCCACACAGCCCTGTGACGGCAGCTTGGCCTGCCGC
>DAHWGZ010000632.1 GCA_027335965.1 Acidiferrobacter sp. | reverse complement strand
ACCACCGCGAAAATGCGATCCTTCCCGCGGCCCGGGGCCGCGAGGACAGTTCGGAGCCCGCACGCACGCGAGCGCCAGAAACGGGACGCGAACGCCCGCATTCCTGCCGCCGGCTCATGAGCCGGGCATTATTTTCCGTGTGTTTCCCTGATGGTTGTCACGAAGGCGCACGGGCCAACCCCGGCCCGCCCTTTACTACGCCCCGGTTGTGTCCCTCGTCCGCGCTGTGGTCACCCCTTATCATTATCGGCGGACGAACGTTCTTCAGGACACGCCCATGGAATCAGTCTACGGCAGGGCCTGGTGCTTGTCCATGCCTTGCCGGCGATTCCGGAATGCCGGCGGGACCGACGGCCCTTGGCGCGTGGCGACAGCTTGTCCTATCAGGTATGCGCGGGCGCTATCGTTTCGGACGCGGCTTCGAAGGCTTGAAACGCATCCAATAAGGTGCGGGATTGGATGTCATGGAGGCAGTCGGCATGGCCGCTGTTGCCGCAGCCGTCGAGTTC
>DAHWGZ010000631.1 GCA_027335965.1 Acidiferrobacter sp. | reverse complement strand
CCCTAACAACCGGCTCGCGCGGACGCCTGGGACAGCGCGCCGTGTTTCCTGACACTTCATTGACCGGCGCCGCACGGCCGAAACCTTAGGTTGCTCAACCCATAGCACCGATGCCTGATTTCTGGCAAGAACACAAGACGCAATTGCGCAGCTACGTTGCCCGACGTGTACGGGAGAGCTATGCGGTGGACGACATTGTTCAGGATGTATTCCTCAAAGCCCACACGAGCCTGCATATGGTCAAATCCCATGGCAGCATTGTCGCCTGGTTGTTCCGCATTGCCGCGAACGCGATAGCCGACCACTACCGGTCGCAGAAACCGTGGGATGAGCTTCCTGATGAACTCGCGGCACCGGAGCCTGAGCATGATTACGTCACAGAGTTGGCGAGCTGTCTTCGGCCATTGATCGCGGATCTGCCAGAAATTTACCGATTGAAGTGGTCCCTACGCAGCGGACCTCATAGACGGGTCTTGATCTGGGTGTTGCATTCTGCGCGCATACTCGTT
>DAHWGZ010000630.1 GCA_027335965.1 Acidiferrobacter sp. | reverse complement strand
CCCAGGCCCACGGCGTGATCGAGCGCATGTCCGAGGATGCCGACTTCCGCATCGTCGTGCCTGTCGACGATCAATACTTCGAGGCGCCACGAGCCCGTGCGCGCAACATGCGGTGATAACGACTGTGAGACCACGATTCTTTGCCGAAAACCTCGATGAGGACATCCGGGTGATGCTTCTCGCCCAGATCCGTAATCTCTGGACGCATGCGTCCACCGCCATCGAGGGCAATACGCTGACGCTTGGCGATACCGCGTTCGTTCTGGAAGAGGGCCTCACCATAGCTGGCAAGCCGCTGCGAGACCACCAAGAGATCTACGGTCATGCCAAGGGCATCGAAGTCATCTATCGGCTGCTTAAGGTCGATAGACTGCGGGAAGCCGACATCTTTGCTTTACATCGTGTCGTCCTCACCGACGCAATCATCGATATCTATCATCGATATCTATAAGCCCGTGGGTGCCTGGAAAACGGATGCCCATTTCACAACCGCGTTGGGGCCCGATGGT
>DAHWGZ010000062.1 GCA_027335965.1 Acidiferrobacter sp. | reverse complement strand
AAACACCCCCAGCGCCAGGATCAGGACGAGGATCCCCATGGCAACCACCAGCAAGGGTTCGATGGCGGTACTGAGATTGCGCAGATCATAATCGACCTCGCGCTCGTAGTATTCCGCGACATCGGTCATGAGGCTGTCGATCGCCCCGCTTTCCTCGCCCACGGCAACCATCTGCAACACAAGCGGCGGAAAGAGTTGCGTGGCCTGTGCGGCGCGCGCCAGGGTCTCGCCGCGCTCTATGCTATCGCGCATCTGCAAGATGCGCGCGGCCACATACTCATTGTCGACCGCGCGGCTTATGACGGTGAGACCCTGGATCAAGGGCACGCCGCTCCTTATGGTGATCGCCAGCGCGCGCGCGAACCGGCCAAGCAGCGCGCGCGTCAGAATGGGACCTATGATGGGCAGGCGCAGGCGCAGGCGGTGCCAGCGATAGCGCCCGCCGGTGGTGCGCACATAGGCGCGGACGCCAAGCACCGTCAGCACGACCGCGGCCACCGCGTCGTACCAATAACGGACCGTGAGATGCGATGACGCAATCAGGATGCGCGTGGCGAGCGGCAGGCGGGCATGCAACCCGGCGTAGACATGCGCGAATGCCGGTATGACGAAGATATTGATGATAAAGACTGCGATGACGAGGGCCGCCACGACGAAAGTCGGGTAGCGGGTGGCGGACTTTACGCGCTGCTCGGTCTCGCGGTCACGCTCCAGGTAACCCGCGAGTTGAAGAAAGGATTGATCGAGCGTGCCGCTCGTCTCCCCGATCTGCACCAAGGCCACGAACAGGGTCGAGAACACCTTGGGGTGGCGCCTCACGGCGGCGGTGAGATCGAGGCCCGCGTCCAGGGCCTCGTTTAGCTGTCCGATCACGCCCGCCAGCGTACGGTTGTGGGTCGAATCGCGCAGACCCTTCAAGGACTGCATGATGGGCACGCCGGCCTTGAGCAGGGTATGCATCTGCCGGCAGAACAGCACGAGATCGGTCAGATCGACGCGCGAACGCCCAAGCTCCCGCAACCATATGGGGCGTGACCGCCCCTCAGCCCCATGGATGTCGATCGGGGTGACGCCGAGATTGAAAAGCTGGGTGGCCACGGCATCGGCGCTCGCGCCCTCCATAAGGCCCGCCACCGCCTCGCCGCGGCCATTGCGCCCCTTGTAGCGGAACGACGCCATCAGCCGCTCCCGTATACGGCGCGCACGGCCTCCTCGACCGTGGTGATGCCGCGCGCCGCCTGGGCGAGGGCCTCGCCCCGCAGCCTTCGGTAATGGGGGGCGCTCAGGGCGGCGCGCTGAAAGGCCTCGGGGTCGCGCTTTTGCAGGGCGAACATCAGGGACTCGTCGATCTCCAGGATCTCATAGATGCCGATGCGCCCGCGAAAGCCCGTGTGCTGGCAAAAGGCGCAGCCGCGTCCACGCTTCAAGGCCAAGGGCGCGTCGGCGCCGAGTTCCGCCGCCAAAAGGGCCTTCTCGGAGGCGGTGGGACTGACCGGCTCGGCGCAGCTGTCGCAGACCCGGCGCACGAGCCTTTGGGCGACCACCCCGCGCAGCGAGGCGGCCACGAGATAGGGCTCGGCGCCCATGTCCATGAGCCGCAAGGCGCTCGATATCACGTCATGGGTATGCAGGCTCGACAATACGAGATGGCCGGTCATGGCCGCGCGCAACCCGATCTCGACGGTCTCGGTATCGCGCATCTCGCCGATCAGGATGATGTCCGGGTCCTGGCGCAAAAAGGCGCGCAGGACTCGCGCGAAGCCGAGGTCGATCTTGGGGTTGACCTGGACCTGATTCACGCCCGCGAGCCGGTACTCGACCGGGTCCTCCACCGTCAAGACCTTCACCGAGGCGGCATTCAATTCCTTCAGGGCCCCATAGAGCGTGGTGGTCTTGCCGCTGCCCGTGGGGCCCGTGACGAGCACGAGGCCGTGGGGCTGATGGATCAAGGCGCGCAGACGCCCCAGGATGTCGGCGGGCATGCCGAGCCGGTCGAGCTCCAGGATGCCGTTGGATTGATTCAGGAGACGCATGGCCACCGACTCGCCGTGCTGCACCGGCACGGTCGACATGCGCACATCGATCACGGTGTCTCGAAACCGCACCTGACAGCGCCCGTCCTGCGGGAGCCTGCGCTCGGAGATGTCGAGCGCGGCCATGAGCTTCAGGCGCGAGACCAGGGCCTGGGCGATCTTGCGGTCGGCGGTCGTCTGCACCCGCAAATCGCCATCGATTCGAAAGCGCACACGCACCGCGCTCTCGTCGGGCTCGATATGGATGTCCGAGGCATTCACCTGGATCGCATCCTCGAATATGGTTTGCAGAAGCTTGACCACCGGGGCGTCGTTGGCGCCCTCGGCGACCCCGGGGGCCATCCCGAGATCGATGTCGTAGGCCGACAGCTCCTGCTCGAGTTCGGCCGCGAGCCCACTGATCTCCTCGGTGCGGCGATAGATCACGTCCATGACCTTCAGAAGATCGCTTTCCTTGACGACCGCGAGCTTCAAGGGCTTTTGGACGAGCCGCGCGATCTCGTCATGGGCAAATATATCGATCGGATCGGCGAGACCCACGAGAACGGCGTCGCCCTCCTCGCGCAGGGCGACCGCGCGAAAGCGGCGCGCATAGGCCTCCGGGATCAGGCGCACGATCTCCGGCACGAAGGTATAGCGGCGCAGGTCGACATAGGGGATGCGCAATTGGCGCGACAGGAAATCGAGCAGGGCGTCTTCGGTGAGATAGCCGTTTTCGATGAGCACCCGGCCGAGGCGCCGCCCGCTCTTGCGCTGATCGGCGAGCGCCGTCTCGAGCTGCTCCTTCGAGATTACCTTGTTCTCCAGCAAGAGATCGCCGAGGCGTGCCTTGCGCGGCCGGGGGGCCGTTGCGGGTTCCATTGTCATCGTCTCAACCTGTCATCGCCAAACAACCTTGGGTGTAGCAAACTCGATATCGGTGCCGGATCGCGCGGCGCGTCATGCCTATTGCTGCGCCCAGGCGCTCACCGTGTACGTGATCCCGCCGGTCGTTTTCGACGGGCCCTTTTTGGACTTCGGTTTTTTCGGGTTTCCCGAGACCACCGCTGTCACGTTACGCGCCACCGTCCAGCGCGCCCCGGAGCCCGCACAGGTCGCGACCGAGGTAACGCGGTAAACGTAGGCGGGCGGCCCGCTGCTAATCTCGGTCACGGTCACCACCGGCGGGCACTCGGGGTCGGGGATCGACGGGGTCTGCGCCGGCAGGGTGAGGGGCGTCGGCGGCAATTGGCTCGAGTAGTTCGTTTCCAGGTAATAGACCCCATACTGATCGCCGCTCTCGGCGGCGGTGAAGGCCTGGCCGCCGCCGTTCTGCGTGCCCTCGGCGCCGGTCGCGGTCCCGTACAAAAAGGCCATGGCGGCCAGCAGCAGGGCGCCCACGAGCACCAGGAAGATGAGCGCCACCAGGATGAAGCCGCGGTCGCGGCGCGGGCTAGGAGTACGCATAGGTCGATAGCTCCCCATCCACGGCCAGCCGCCCCTGGCCGCCTGGGCCCGTATACAGGAAGTCGTAGACGACGGTGAATACGGGGACGCTGCTCGCGGGCCCGAACGGACAGCCCCCGCCCGGACTCTGCAGGTCCCCCAGTATCAAGGCGTTGTTGCGGTACAACCGGCCGCCCGCGTAATGGTAGGTCTCGAGGACCTTGCCGCGTTTGTTCTCCAGATCAAGCGTGCAGGTCTTCGTCACGACCATCTGATGGGCATTGCGCGCATCCCATTGCAGGCGCGTAACCGCCGGTCCCGCGGCGGTCGCGAGATCCGCCCCCTGGGCGCCGGTCACATAGCTCCCGATGAGGTGCGTGAGCAACGGGGCGGCCATGGCCATGAGGATCGCCGTGAGCACAATGGCCACGACCATCTCGATCAAGGTCATGCCGCTGTCAGGTCGAGTAGACATAGGAGGTAAAGACCATGGGGGTGCAGCCACCGGATGCGCAGCTGACGGTGACTGTCACGAGATAGGTGTAATAGGAAGTGCCCCTCACCTTTTTCGTGGCCACGGTCTTGACCGCGGCATTGGCCACATAGGGACCGAACGGGGTATTGCTCAAGCCGGGCGGGGTGCCAGCGGCCGAGGACTCGGTGGACCGTAGTTGGGACTCCATCACCCCCTGGGCCACCCAGGTCATGGGCGCGGTCTGCTCGCCGGCGGCATTGCGGCGCGTCACCTGCCCGTACATGGCCATGAAGCCCGCGCCGAGGATCGCGAGCAGCACGATGGCGACGATGAGCTCGATGAGGCTGAGCCCCGCCATCCGGCGGCGAGCGGGAAGGTGTTCGCGCCATCTCATGGGGGACAGGCCCCCTGGGGTGCGCATTCGTAGACATAACCGGTCGTGGTGATATAGAGGCTGGCCGTGAAGCCCGTGCCGGCGACCGTGAAGGTCGGGGTGGCGTTCGGGACCCCGGGGCGCGTGAAGCTCACGGTGGTCTGCGGCGTGATCGTGACGCCGGCCGGCAGCGAAACGATGAAGCTCGTCGATGGCTGCGCGGGATTGGCCACCGCCGCGCCGTTTTGCGTGACCGAGAAGGAGCTGGCGCCGACTACCAGCGAGGTCGCCACCCCCTGGTTTTGCGCCAAGGTCTCGGCGTAACGGGCCGCCGCCAGCAGCTTGTCGGCGGTCGTTTGCCCGGTGAATCCGCTGGCCCCCATGAATCGGGGCGCCAAGACCGCCGCGAGGATGGCGACGATGACGAGGACCGCCACGAGCTCGAGCAGCGTATAGCCCGCGAAGGAATCCTGTGGCAAGCGCCCCCTCGTCGGCCAATCGCAAGGACGCCGTTCCGAGGTCGTCAGGGGATGATGGTGGCGCATGATGAATAAAGAGGGGTCTCGCGGCACGCGAGACCCCTCGGCGCCTTAACAGCTACCCGTCAATGGCGCAACGACGGGCGCAACGCCAGTCCCGGTAGACGCGGTGTAATCCACGACGCAGCCGCTCGTCGAAACCGCACTCCCTCCGGCCGGCGCGTACGCAAAGCTCGACGGCGTGCCCGACTGGAAAATGAAGGGGAAATTCGTGGTGGACTTCGTCGGAGACGGCCCGGCCGGCGCATCCTGCAGGGCCGCAAGGATGCCCTTCGATGTCTTGTCCGGGTAACCGTAGGCGGTCGAGATCGTCGTCGTTCCACCCGGCAAAGCCACGCTTCCGGTCGCGCCCACCTGGCCCTGCACCTCGGCCAGGGCATGGACCATGTCGGCGGCCTCGGTGACAGACCCGCTCATGCCGTTCACCACCGACACCCGCGCGTCGGTGCTAAGCCCCATGAACTTCGGCAGGGCGACCGCCGCCAGGATGCCCAAGATGATGATGACGACCACCAACTCGATTAAGGTAAAGCCCGCCTGCTGCCGCTTCATATCCAACCCCCTCTCCAAATGTTTCGTGATGAACCCCGTATCGGCCGCGAAATGGGTCGCGATTAGCGCGCCCACTCGAACGATCTGCCCCATCGTTGCAGGAAGCGTGCCGGGGCGACGGAGGGGCTTTTTTTGGCGGTCTCGCGAAGGTTTCGTGGTAGGCCCCGGCGGGGCACGACGCGAGCACGGGCCGCCCCCGGGGAAGGGGGATGTGCGGGTGGCTACCGTCGGCCGCGAGGATCGGTATGATGGCGCTGTCCTGGCGTCAGTCCCCTCCCGACCGTCGTCTCGATATTGGCGAAGTCATTAACCTATAGCGATAGTGTGTGCTCATGACCACATCCGATGCGCCCTTTCATGTGGTGCTCTTCGAACCCGAGATCCCCCCCAATACCGGCAACGTCATAAGGCTTTGCGCCAACACCGGGGCCACGCTTCACCTGATCGAGCCCTTGGGCTTTCGCCTCGAGGATCGGCTGTTGCGCCGCGCCGGACTCGATTATCACGAATGGGTGACGCTTAACGTCCATCGGGATTTTGCTACCTTCCGGCAAGTTGCCGCTCCACGGCGCATCTGGGCGTTCTCGACGCGCGCCGACCGCCTCTACACCGAGGCGCGTTACGAGCCCGGCGACGCGCTGCTCTTCGGTCCCGAAAGCCGCGGCCTGCCCGAGGAGGTGTTGACCTCGCTCCCGCCCGAACAGCGCCTGCGGCTGCCGATGCGCCCGGACAACCGCAGCCTGAACCTTTCGAATAGCGTCGCGGTGGCGATGTTCGAGGCGTGGCGACAACACGGATTCGCGGGCGGCCGCTGACTACTGGAAAGCGCAAGGCCCGGGCCCCACATAAACGGCAGGAATCTTTGGTCTGGAGGAGCACCCGTGTCGGTCAAGCAGCTGGTGTGCCCGCACTGTGGGCAAAAAAACCGGGTCCCGGCGGAACGTCTGGCCCAGAACCCCCGATGCGGGGCCTGTCACAACCCGCTCGTCACCGGGGAACCGATCAATGTCGACGAGCGCGGGTTCACCGAACACATCGCCGGCAATGATCTGCCGGTCGTGGTGGATTTTTGGGCCCCGTGGTGCGGGCCGTGCCGCATGATGGCCCCGGCCTTCGCGCAGGCGGCCGCCGACCTCAAGCTGAAGGCGCGCTTCGTCAAGGTCAACACCGAGGACCACCAGGGGCTCGCGAGCCGCCATGACGTGCGCAGCATCCCCACGCTCGCGGTGTTCAAGGGTGGTCGCGAGGTCGCGCGCGTGGCCGGGGCCATGGACGCCGGCCGCCTCAAGGCCTGGATCGCCCCCCATCTCTAGACCGAACGGGCGCGCGCGGAGCGGCGATGGGGGGAGCGGGCGTCCGGGACGCGGGGTCGATGATCGTGCCGGCGAGCGACCGAAGGCGGCATGGCAACGGACGCGGGGGGCGTCAAAACGGTGGCCCCGGAACCAAGGGCGCGCTACGCGGGGCAAGCCCCCGGGACTAAAAGGGCGCCCATCAGGCGGCCTCGCCGGTCACGACCACGAGGGTGCGTCCGGTGCGCGCACCCTGCAGCAATGCCGTGGCCGCCGGACCCAGGCCTTGGCGATCCACCACCCGCTCGATGTCCGCGAGGGACCGTGGCCGCCACGGGCCGGCCAGACGCGCCCATAGGTCCTCGCGAACGGCGCGGGGACACTGCACGGAGTCGATCCCGAGCAGCCGCACGCCGCGCAGGATGAACGGGAAGACCGAACCCTGGAAGCGGGTGCCGGCGGCCATGCCACAGGTCGCCACCGCCCCGCCATAAGCGACCGCCTTGAGGACCTGAGCCAGGACCTCGCCGCCGACCGTATCGATCACCCCGGCCCACTGCGCCTTGTGGAGGGCCTTGTCGGAGACATCCCCATCGGCGGGCGCCATGACCCGCGCCGCGCCCAGGCCCCGGAGGTAGGCCTGCTCGGCGGGCTTGCGGGTCAGGGCCACCACCGTGAAGCCGAGGTGCGCGAGCAACGAGACGGCCAGCGTGCCGACCCCGCCGGTGGCCCCGGTGACCAGGATCTCGCCCCGGCCGGGATCGAGACCGGCCTGCAACAGGGCATCGACGCTCAAGGCCGCGGTGAGGCCGGCGGTGCCGAGGACCATGCTATCGCGCGCGGTCAGCGGCGCGGGGATGGGAATGATCCAGTCGTCGGGGACCCGGATGTAATCGCCGTAACCGCCCCACACCTCCGTGCCCAGGCCATGGCCGGTCACGAGCACCGGGGTGGCCGTGGGGTCGTCGGCGCGCACGCCCGCGGCATCGATGCCGGGCACATGCGGGAAGCGCTTGACGATGCCGGGCTCGCCGCGCATGGCGAGCGCGTCCTTGTAGTTGAGGCTCGAGTATTGGACGCGGACGAGGACGCCTGGCGATTTCAGGTCATGGACAGGGCGCCGCGCAAGGCCGGCGGTCAGGACCCCGCGCCCGTCCTTGTCGACGACATAGACATCGAAGGCCTCCATGGGCGCCCCTCTGGGATTTGGTGTCCTAGGACAGGCGGCGCACGCCGCTCGCGGTCCCCAGCAACAGCACGTCGGCGCCACGCCGGGCGAATAGACCATTGGTGACCACGCCCGTGATCTGGTTCAGGCGCCCCTCCAAAGTCACGGGATCGAGGATCTTCAATCCATGCACGTCCAGGATCACGTTGCCGTTGTCGGTCTTGAACCCCTGGCGCAAGACCGGCTCGCCGCCGAGCGCCGTGATCTCGCGAGCCACCAGGCTGCGCGCCATCGGGATCACCTCGACGGGTAGCGGAAAGTGTCCGAGGACCTCGACCAACTTGCCTTCGTCGGCGATGCAGACGAATGACCGGCTCGCCGCCGCCACGATCTTCTCGCGCGTCAGCGCCCCGCCACCCCCCTTGATCAGGGCGCGATGCACGGTGGCCTCGTCGGCGCCATCGACATAGACGGCAAGCGTGCCGGCCTCGTTCAGGTCCACGACCGGGATGCCGTGTTTCTTCAACCGCTCGGCGGTCGCCACCGAACTCGCCACCGCGCCGTCCAGACGGCCCTTCATGGTGGCGAGAAAGTCGATGAAGTAATTGGCCGTGCTGCCCGTGCCCACACCGATGATGCCGCCGTTGGGAACGAACTCCAGGGCGGCCTCGGCCGCCGCCTTCTTCATGTCATCTTGGGTCATGGGCGCAGGATACCTGGGCCCCGGAGGGAAGAAAAGACCAGGCCGCGAGGGCCGGCCTGCGCCCATGGACGGCGCGCCATTGGTGGAAAGGGGGGCGTCTTTCGGAAACCACGGGCGGGCGCATCCGGTCAAAGGCCCTGTTCGCCACTCACAAAACTGGTTGAAATCCCAGCATTTAGGAGTCACGCATGCATGAGCGCACCCATATCGTTAGTTTGCTATATAATATTTATCGTGTGCTAACGAATGCGGCGGTGCAAATGAAGCCTCAAGCGGGACCTATCGGCAAAGCTCGTCAACAGGGGCGGGTGGGTGTATGGCTGTTCTCATGGCTGGCGGGCACCCTGCCGGCACACGCCGCGCTGGTATTTGCCGGCGGTCTTGGCATTGCCAATGAACCCGGGCCGAAGTTCGGTGCGGCGGCCATGACCTACTATGCGGGGACTCAT
>DAHWGZ010000629.1 GCA_027335965.1 Acidiferrobacter sp. | reverse complement strand
AAGGCTTGGCTGGTGTTCTACACGAGTGCGACGTTCTAGTGGTTGATGCACCAGAGGCGCAGTTCTGTCGTAGAAATAGGGTGCATCCCAAAAAATCGAACACGGTGCTGACGGCAGAATGCAAGTTTTACGCGGGAAAGCTCGGCATAGACCTTGGGCGACAATTCTTGGGAGTCACAACAGACCTTGGAACTGAAGGACGATTCTTTTTGAGCAATGCCGACGGCAAATCTGTTGACCGGGTCCTCGCTCACCATAAGCGCCAGCGGTTCTTCGGGCTTACGCCGCTTGACGGTGATGCCGAGGGTCAAGTCGTTGCGCTGTTTCGAAACACATTTCGCAATTTACGGGCAAAGCGGCGATAGACCGTGGCGCTCAAGGGCGCCATGCCGGTGATGCGCACAAGTTGGGCGGGCTCGTTTTGCAGGTACAGCGTCCCCTCCATGCAGTGGGGACAGGCGTCTCCGCTGTGGAGGTCGGGATGCGCCACCGTGACCTGTTCGGCCCCGG
>DAHWGZ010000628.1 GCA_027335965.1 Acidiferrobacter sp. | reverse complement strand
GGTCGACTATGTCACCAAGCCCGCCCACCCGGACATCGTGAAGGCACGCATCGCTGCGCACCTCGGAGCCTCGCGCTCCCTGGCATTGGCACGCGAGGCGCTCGTGCGTTGCGGCCAGCTGCCGATCGCAGTCGACCCGCATGGCGCCCTCGTGTGCGCCACGTCTGAGGCGCGCGCATGGCTTGCCGCCTACGGCATCACGGGCCCTGACCTCGCCGGCTGGCTCGCCACCCTTGGCGAACCAGGCGCCCCCGCGACCCCGCTCATGCGCCGGCGGGGGGACCGCGCGCTCTACGTGAGCTGGCTTGGGGCGAGCGGCCATGCCGTCCTCCTGCTCATGCGCAAGGAGGACCCCGCGCACGCGCAGCAGGTCCTGGCGCGGGACTTCGCGTTGAGCGATCGCGAGGCCTGGGTGCTCGTATGGATCGCCTATGGCAAGACCAACGCCGACATCGCCGATATCCTCGGCATGTCCCCGCGGACCGTGAACAAGCATCTCGAGCACATCTT
>DAHWGZ010000627.1 GCA_027335965.1 Acidiferrobacter sp. | reverse complement strand
GCGTTAGAGTTTCTCGTAAGTTCTTGATTTTATTGGCGTCCCCAAGGGGATTCGAACCCCTGTTACCGCCGTGAAAGAGCGTATTTCTCGCATTGAAATGCGTGTTGATGCACGTAAATGCCTAATTTCGCGTCAACGCACGTTGCGTGTTGATGTTTCAACATGCATCTCAGTGCAGCAGGATTGCAGCACAAGAGCCAATCCGGACACCCACGATCAAGCTCCCCGGCTCGACAAATGGCACCCTTTTAACGGCCGCATTCGCCGCTTGCTTGAGGATGCCGAAGTTCCATGCCCACCGGTCCTTACGCACCTTCTTGTCGAGGTAGTGCCTCTCCACCCGCTCATCGAGTTCGTGCAGCATGATGTTGGACAGCAATGGGGAAATGTGGCGCTGTGGCTTCTTCGAACTTCGGTGCCTCACCGTAAACGCCCCTCAGGACCGCGGCTCGTGGGTCGACCGCAGGGCGACCCGAAAGAGCCTCGAGGTAAAACGTCGCGGCGCCTCGG
>DAHWGZ010000626.1 GCA_027335965.1 Acidiferrobacter sp. | reverse complement strand
ATGAACGTGGCGATGTCCGAGCCCTTAATGGATGCCAGGGAGCGACGGGCGAGTGAGGTCTCGGCGATCACGCGGGCGCGGATTGTCTCGCGCGACTGTGTTGAGGGTTTTTTTTCTGGGGTGATCTCGCGTAAGTAGCGCTCTAAGGCCTCGGCCAGGGTCGTGCCTTCGGCCTCGGTACGAGAAACAAAAACTCCGCGGTCCATTTCGGATTCGATCTGTTTGGCCCAGACCTGGGCCTCGGTCTTCAGGTCGAAAGTCCGGGCCATTTCGGGATAGCCCTGTTTTTTAATCCGTACCTGCCAAACTCGCCGCCCACCTGGCCCTGGCCTTGTTCGGAAACTCGCCATGTCCACCCCCCTAATTTTATTTCAGGTGGACATATGGTGGACATAACACAGGTAAGAAGGGAAGGGTGTCGTCCTAACTGCTTGATTTTATTGGTGCCGGGAGAGGGGGTCGAACCCACACGGTATCTCTACCACCGGATTTTGAGTCCGGCGCGTCTGCCA
>DAHWGZ010000625.1 GCA_027335965.1 Acidiferrobacter sp. | reverse complement strand
GGACGTATCAGCGGAATTATGTCAGCACACGACCGGCATAAGGGAGTCCATTTCCTTTGCCCGAAGAGAATCGTTAAACGGTTGCGGAGGTCGATGAAGAGATGATGGCACAACAGGTCGGACCGCGAGGACGCAAACCTGGGCTTCGCTCTGCGCTTGAAGCGCGTCACGGAGATGAGGACGTTCTCGGCGAATTCCATCAGGGCCCGCAGGCAATGATTTGGCCTGCATCACAAGGCCGGATATAAGACTGCAGCCGATACCCTGTTGAACATTACATCAACATCGCCTTGCAAACTGGGAGGTGTCCATATAAGCGAAGCGAGGGCGCGTAGTCCGCGGGAGGCGTAGGTCCGGGCGGGTGGCCGCAGGCCACCTGCAAGGACATCGATACGCCGTCCAGTTATTGTGGGCGAGCCTCTTGTGCGCCGGAAAAGCGCACGGCTCGCCCGCAGGATGGCCGCGGCCGTGCCGAAGCGGGAGCGGAGGCACAAAGAGTGCGCTGAGACCGA
>DAHWGZ010000624.1 GCA_027335965.1 Acidiferrobacter sp. | reverse complement strand
TCATCGGCGCGCGCATGCAGGATACCGCCGAGGGCTTCGGACAGCCGATCCGGCACATCTTCGCGGCATTCCTGGCGACGCGAAGCCGCAAGCCCGCGCCCGACGATCGCGTACCTCGCTACGGGAGCATCGTGGAGGACCGCTTCTGGGAGGACCTCTACCGCCCGGCGGCGCGCGGCTTCGAGGCGATATGGGCATGGACCGCGGCCATGCGCCCGCGGCGCATCGCGATCTCGCTTTTCTGCGTGCTCGCCACGCTCATCGTGCTACTCGCGCTGGCGCCATGATGGCGCGCCTTTTCATGCGCCAAGGGCTGCAGATCCTGTTCGTCATGGCCATGGCCCCGTTGCTGGCCGGCTGGGTCCGCCAATGCCGGGCATGGCTCGCCAACCGCGCGGGCGCCGGTCTTCTCCAGCCCTACCGTGAGCTTTTAAGGCTCCTGCGCAAGCAGCCGGTCGTGCCGCACGAGGCCTCGGCGCTCTTTGTCGCGACACCCTATATCGTGTTCACAA
>DAHWGZ010000623.1 GCA_027335965.1 Acidiferrobacter sp. | reverse complement strand
GTGTTCCCACAGGCACACGTTACCGTGATGGCATGGTATTCCGGGTGGATATCGGCTTTCATGATGCGCCTCGGCAAGGGCGTTATGCGGATGCAAAGACCGGGCACTATAAGGAAAATGAGGCGCGCGCGCAAGCCTGGGCGGGACGGTTACCGGATCGGCCCCATTTTCTGATGCCCGCCGCGGGGAGGCGGGCCCGGTCCCCCCAAGAGGTGGGCGCGACGCGATTCAAGACATGGCGCGCCCCGCGGTGCTGGCGTGCGGCCGGGGAAACCGTAAACGGCCGGGCGCGCGGTCTTCCCCCGGACGGATACCGGTGCCGGGTCGCCTGTTCGTATGATGGGGTCATCGGGACCCGTTGTGGCTTTTTGTCGACACAGGGAGTCTGCCGTGAGTGCCTTGATCGAAGACTACGCCTTGATCGGAAATACCCATACCGTGGCGCTCGTCGGGCGCAACGGATCCATCGATTGGCTATGCCTCCCGACCTTCAGTTCACCCGCGTGCTTTGCAGGAC
>DAHWGZ010000622.1 GCA_027335965.1 Acidiferrobacter sp. | reverse complement strand
CGCCTTTGATCGCCCGCGTCGGATTCGTCCCCGGGCTCGGTGGGTGTGGGCGAAGGAGGCGGGGACGCGGTTTTCGAAAGACCTATGGCGGCCAGAATCCGCAGGCGCTCGGCTCGCGCCCGCGCCGGCAGGGGTTGCAGATCCGCCAACAGTTCGCGATGGCTCGCGGGGATCGTGACGAACACCTGCAAGGTGTCCTGGGATTGGGGTTTCTTAGGCATACGACCAGAACCCGCGTGCGTTGGCGATGACGCCCTCGTCGGGCATCTCGAGTCGGCTGCGCGGGAACGCCGCCTGGATGGCGGCCCGGTACAGGGGCGCCCCGCCGCCGACCAGGAGCACCAGATCGACGTTGTCGGATTGGTCGCGCATGGCCGCCCGGATGTTCGTGGCGATCTGCGGGGCGATCTCGCGCGCCGCGGATTCCAGATAGGGGGCGATGGCGACGCGCTCCCCAAACACCAGGACCGTCTCGCGACCGTGTCGCAACGCATCCTCGAGATTGTCGACGCC
>DAHWGZ010000621.1 GCA_027335965.1 Acidiferrobacter sp. | reverse complement strand
CCGACACCCGCCCGCCTCTGCTATGCTCGCGCGAAGACCGCCCGATGACACGCGACTACCTCAAACGCATCCTCAAGGCCCGCGTCTATGACGTGGCCATCGAAAGCCCGCTGTCGGAGGCGGCGGCCTTGTCGCGTCGGCTGCGCCGCCAAGTCCTCCTGAAGCGCGAAGACATGCAGCCGGTGTTTTCCTTCAAGCTGCGCGGCGCCTATAACAAGATGGCGTGCCTTACGGAAGAAGAGCGGGCCTCGGGGGTCTTGACCGCCTCGGCCGGCAATCATGCCCAGGGGGTTGCACTCGCCGCGCAGCGCCTCGGGATCCGCGCGGTCATCGTGATGCCGACCGTGGCGCCACGCATCAAGGTCGAGGCGGTGCGCGCGCGCGGTGCCGAGGTGGTGCTCGAGGGGGACAATTACGACGCGGCCTATGCCCATGCGCGGCGTTTGAGTGAAACGCAGGGCCTGCCCTTCATACACCCCTACGACGACCCCGACGTCATCGCCGGCCAGGGCAC
>DAHWGZ010000620.1 GCA_027335965.1 Acidiferrobacter sp. | reverse complement strand
CACAAAGGGTTTTGCGATCTCGGAGACACAAGGGAGCGGGACTACGGACCCCGCTGTTGCACGCACCGCCTTACATACGCGACACCCGTGCCGCTATACACAGTAGGGCGGCTACGTGAGCCAGAATACGCGGCGTCCACTGGCGGGCTGCGATGCGTGTCGGAACGCGGCGATGGCGGGGCCTGGCGTAGTTGTGTTGGCGAGCGACATGCCGGGCCGGTTCCGGTTACTTGGCCGCGAAAAGCCATGGCGTGGCTATAGCGATGCGGTCCCGATAACCATACAGACCAAACGATCCCGCATGCCGGCAGACGACGCTGTGTCTTGCTCATAGGATTCTGCTCCTTGTTGCGTTACTGTAAGGGCAGATATCCACCTAAGCTAGTGTCCAGGAATTGGGGTCCATTATTTCTAACAAACAAAAACGAAGGGCGCACAAAGGCGCCGGAATTAGCCGGGATCGTGGCACGTGCGAGCGCGCCCAGGGTGAAGCCATTTTTTTGGGGATTTTCTCA
>DAHWGZ010000061.1 GCA_027335965.1 Acidiferrobacter sp. | reverse complement strand
GATGAATTGGCACGGCGCCTGCGCCGCGTCGAGCAGACAATAAAGCAGATCCTGTCAGGGGGAAAACATTGAATACGTTGGACATTCAAGAGGTGCTGAAGCACCTCCCGCATCGCTACCCCTTCCTCTTGGTCGACCGGGTACTGAACTATGTCCCGAATGAGTCGCTGGTGGCCATCAAGAACGTGACCATCAACGAGCCGTTTTTTCAGGGACATTTCCCCGAATATCCGGTCATGCCCGGCGTGATGGTGATCGAGGCCATGGCCCAGGCCTGCGCCATCCTGTCGTTCAAGACATTGGGCAAGATGCCTGCCGACGGCGGCATCTATCTGTTCGTGGGGATCGACAAGGCGCGCTTCAAGCGCCAGGTGGGCCCCGGGGATCAGCTACGGTTGGATGTCAAGCTCACGCGCAAAATGCAGAGCATATGGCGCTTCGAGGCGACGGCTTCCGTCGACGAGGCGGTGTGCTCGACCGCCGAACTCATGTGCACCTACAAGGAGATGGCATGATTCACCCCCAGGCTGTCGTCGATCCACGGGCGGAGATCGGCGCGGATGTGGACATCGGGCCATTTACCGTCATAGGACCCGAGGTGGTGATCGGGGCGGGGACGTGGATAGGGCCGCACGCCGTGATCCAGGGGCCGACCCGGATCGGGAAGAACAACAAGGTCTTTCAGTTCGCGTCGCTAGGCGAGGTGCCGCAGGATCTGAAGTTCGGCGGCGAGCGCACGGTGCTGGAGATCGGCGACCGCAACGTGTTTCGGGAGTACTGCACGGTCCATCGCGGCACCGCCGGCGGTGGCGGGGTAACGCGCATAGGCAACGATAACCTGTTCATGGCCTATGTGCATATCGCCCACGATTGCCGGATCGCCGACCATACGGTGTTCGCCAATTGCGCCAGTCTCGCGGGGCATGTGGAGATCGGCAACCATGCGGTTCTGGGCGGCTTTACCGGCATTCATCAGTTCTGCCGGGTCGGGGACCATTGCATGACGGGTGCCGCCACGGTGGCCGTGCAGGACATTCCGCCCTATGTGTTGGCGGCGGGTAATGGCGCGCAACCCTACGGGATCAACGTGACCGGTTTGCGCAGGAGGGGGTTTTCCACGGAGGCCATTCATACATTGAAGCGCGCCTACAAGATTCTCTACAAGTCGGGCCTTAGACTTGAGGAAGCGATCACCAAGATCGAGGAATTGGTGCCTGAACACCCGGAACTCGATGTTCTGGCGCGCTTTCTGAAGGTTGAGGGCCGGGGCATCATCCGATAATGGCCCTGCGCGTGGGTATCGTGGCCGGCGAGGTGTCGGGCGATATGCTCGGCGCGGGCCTCATGAAGGCCATGAAGGCGGCCACGCCCTGCGCGTTCGAGGGCATATGCGGGCCGGCGATGGCCGCCGAGGGCGGCTTGAGCCAGTTTCCCATGGAGGCGCTGTCGGTCATGGGGATCTCCGAGGTGGCCGGGCGCCTGCGCGAGCTTTTGCGCATCCGCCGCGACCTCATCGCCTATTTCCGCAAGACCCGTCCGGATGTCGTGATCGGCATCGACGCGCCGGACTTCACGCTCGGGCTCGAGCGCGCGCTGCGGCGCGACGGCATCCGGACGGTGCACTATGTCAGTCCCACGGTATGGGCATGGCGCCGCTATCGCGTGCGCACGGTGGCGGCGAGCGCCGACCGCTTGCTGACCTTGTTCCCCTTCGAGCCCAAGTACTACACCGGGCGCGCCGACGCGGTGTTCGTCGGTCACCCGCTGGCCGACGCCATAGAGGCGCAGCCATCCCCCGACAAGGCGCGCGCGGAGCTGCGCCTGGACGGGAAGGGGCCCGTGGTCGCCTTGCTGCCCGGCAGCCGGGTAACCGAGTTGCGCGCCCATGCCGGGCTTTTCGTGAAGACCGCCCAGCGCCTGGCCTTGCGTTACCCGGATTGCCGATTCGTCGCGCCATTCGTCAATCGCGAGACGCTCGCGATCTTCGACAAGACCCTGACCGAACTCGAGGCCTTCGATCTTCCGATCACGCGCCTTCACGGGCATGCGCGGCTGGCGATGGCCGCCGCCGACGTGGTTCTTTTGGCCTCGGGGACCGCATCGCTGGAGGCCGCCTTGATCGGGCGGCCCATGGCTGTGGTCTACCGGCTCTCGTCTGTCACCTACGGGCTCGCGCGCCTCCTGTCGCGCGCCCCCTACGTGGCGTTGCCAAACCTACTGCTTGGGCGCGGCGTGGTCCCGGAGTTGCTGCAGGGGGCGGCCACGGCCGATGGCCTGGTGCGCGTCGCCGAGGGCCTTCTGGAGAATCCCGGGCGCCGGGAGGAGATGACCGCGGCATTCGCCGAGCTGCGCGCGCATCTCGGGCGGGGCGCGAGCGATCGCGCGGCATCGGCCGTGCTGGAGTTGGTCGGCGCGCGCGGCGCCTCGCCTGCGGCCGTGTCATGCGCATCGTAGCCGGCATCGACGAGGTCGGCGTGGGGCCGCTCGCGGGACCCGTGGTGGCGGCGGCCGTGGTGCTGGGGCCGCGCCATGGACTGACCGGTCTCAAGGATTCCAAGCGCTTGACGGAACGCGCGCGCGAGCGTCTGGCGGGCGAGATCCGCGAGCGCGCGCAGGCCTGGGCGATCGGCCGGGCGGAAGTCGCCGAGGTGGATCGCCTGAACGTCCTGCACGCGGCTTGGCTTGCCATGCGCCGCGCGGTGGACAATCTCGCGCTCACCCTCGATCTGGCGCTGGTGGACGGCGTGCATGTGCCGGCCCTACCATGTCAGGCGCGCGCCATCGTGCGCGGCGACGCGCGCGTGCCGGCGATTTCGGCGGCCTCGATCGTGGCCAAGGTCGCGCGCGATGCCGAGATGCGCGCCTGGGACGCCGTCTATCCCGAATACGGATTCGCCACGCACAAGGGCTATGGCACCGCCCGTCATCTGGAGGCATTGGCGCGCCTCGGGTCGTGCCCATTGCATCGCTTGAGTTTCGCGCCCGTGCGTGACGCGCGCCGCGGGTCCTGAAGGGGGCTTGGCATGACGGGTTTCGTCCATCTTCGCGTCCATTCGGAATACTCTCTTGCCGATGGCCTGCTGCGCCTGGAGGAACTCGTCGGCGCCTGCCATGACAAGGGCATGCCGGCGGTGGCGCTCACCGATCTCGCCAACCTGTTTGGCATGGTGAAGTTCTACAACAAGGCGGTGGCGGCGGGCATCAAGCCCATTCTCGGGGCGGATATCTTCGTGCGTGGCGATGATCCGCAACGGCCCTATCGCGCCGCGCTGCTCTGTCAGAATCTCGATGGCTATCGCAATCTGAGCCGGCTCCTGACGCGCGCCTATAGCGAAGGGCAAAGCGCAGGCCACGCCTGTATCGAGAAGGCGTGGCTCGAAGGGCATACCGATGGCCTCATCGCCTTGTCCGGGGGGGCGGATGGCGATGTCGGACAGTTTTTGATCGGCAACCACAAGGACAAGGCGGATGCGGCGGCGCGCGCCTGGGAGACGCTGTTTGCGGGGCGGTTCTATATTGAAGTGCAGCGCAATGGCAGGCCCTGGCAGGAGGAGTACAACGCGCGCGCCGTGGGGCTCGCCCGCCACCTGAAGATCCCGCTCGTGGCGACTCACGACGTGCGCTTCCTGGCGCCCGAGGACTTCGAGGCCCACGAGATCCGGGTGTGCATCCACGAGGGCCGCACGCTCGCCGATCCCAGGCGTCCGCGCCACTACACCGATCGCCAATATCTGACGAGTCCAGCCGAGATGGCGGCCCTGTTCGCCGACCTCCCCGAGGCCCTCGACAATACCGTCGAGATCGCCCGACGCTGCACGGTGGCGCTGCGTTTCGGCGACTATTATCTCCCGCAATTCCCGGTCCCCGAGGGGGCCTCGGTCGATGAAGTCCTGCGCGCCGATGCGCTTGCGGGGCTCGGCCGGCGCATGGCGCGGTTTTCACCCGAGCAGCGCACCGCCCACGACGGACCCTACCGCGAACGCCTGGACCTCGAACTGTCGGTCATCGTCAAGATGGGGTTTTCCGGGTACTTCCTGATCGTCGCCGACTTCATCACCTGGGCGCGGCACAATGGGGTGCCGGTGGGGCCGGGACGGGGTTCGGGCGCGGGCTCGCTGGTCGCCTATTCCCTGGGCATCACCGAGCTCGATCCGATCGAATACGATCTGCTGTTCGAGCGCTTCTTGAACCCGGAACGCGTGTCGTTGCCCGATTTCGATGTCGACTTTTGCATGGATGGCCGCGACCGGGTCATAGAGTACGTGACGGAGCGCTACGGCTCCGACAAGGTTTCGCAGATCATCACCTTCGGGACCATGGCCGCGAAGGCCGTGGTGCGCGACGTCGGCCGGGTGCTGGATCATCCATACGGTTTCGTCGACAAGCTCGCCAAGCTCATTCCGCACGACCTCGGCATCACCTTGGACGAGGCGATCGCCCAGGAGGCGGCGCTGAAGGAGCGCTACGAGCAGGAGGAGGACGTGCGCGCGCTGCTCGATGCCGCGCGCAAGCTCGAGGGCCTGTCGCGCAATGCCGGCAAGCATGCCGGCGGCGTGGTGATCGCGCCGAGCGCCTTGACCGACTTCATGCCGCTTTACTGCGAAGCCGGCAGCAATCAGTTCGTGACCCAGCTCGACAAGGACGACGTCGAGGCCCTCGGGCTCGTGAAGTTCGATTTCCTGGGGCTAAGGACCCTTACCATCATCGCCAAGGCGGTGACCATGATCGACCGCAGGCGCGCCCAGGAGGGCCTTGGGCCGCTTGCCATCGAATCCTTGGCGATCGACGACGCGGAGGCCTTTACCCTTCTCAAGCGTTGCCGGACGACCGCGCTCTTTCAGCTGGAGTCGCGCGGCATGAAGGATCTCATCTTGCGCCTGCAGCCGGATCGCTTCGAGGACGTGGTGGCGCTGGTGGCGTTGTTTCGCCCAGGCCCCCTGCAGTCGGGCATGGTCGATGATTTCATCAATCGCAAGCATGGGCGCGCGCGCATCGAGTATCCGCACGAGGCGCTGGCGCCGATCCTGAAGCCCACCTATGGCGTCATCCTCTATCAGGAGCAGGTGATGCAGATCGCCCAGGTGTTGGCCGGCTACAGTCTCGGCAACGCCGACCTCTTGCGCCGCGCGATGGGCAAGAAGAAGCCAGAAGAGATGGCCAAGCAGCGCGAGGGCTTCGTGGAGGGGGCGCGCGTCCGCGGTTGCGACCCACGACTGGCCACCGCCATCTTCAATCTGATCGAGAAGTTCGCCGGCTACGGCTTCAACCGCTCGCATTCGGCGGCCTACGCGCTGCTGTCCTATCAGACCGCGTGGCTCAAGGCGCATCATCCGGCGGAGTTCATGGCCGGCGTGTTGTCGGCGGATATGGACAAGACCGACAAGGTCGTGACCATGATCGCCGAATGCCGGGAGATGGGCATCACGGTCCTGCCGCCCGACATCAACCGCTGCGATTACGAGTTCGCGCCCATCGACGACCATACGATCCTCTATGGCCTGGGGGCCATCAAGGGTCTTGGGGAGGGCGCCATCGAGGCGGTCCTGACGGCGCGCGGCACGACGCCGTTCGACGATTTGTTCGATCTGTGCCGGAGGGTCGTGGACCGGCGGGTCAACCGCCGCGCTTACGAGTGCCTGATCGCGGCCGGCGCCTGCGATGCCCTGGGGCCGCATAGGGCGGCCATGATGGCGTCCCTGGAGATGGCCCTGAGCACCGCCGAGCAGCAGGGACGCGATGCCGCGGTGGGGCAGGATGACCTCTTCGGCGATGCGGTGGCGTTCAAGCCGGATTTCGTGGCAGTCGAGCCGTGGACCATGGAAAAGCGCCTGGAGGCCGAAAAGGACACCCTCGGGCTCTATCTGACCGGGCACCCCATAGACCGGTACGCGGCCGAGCTCAAGCGCATCACGAGGACGACCATCGCCGACCTGAGGCCCACCGAGAACGGCTCGGTCATGGTGGGGGGGCTTGTGGTCGCGTTGCGCGTCATCAATACCAGGCGCGGCGATCGGATGGCCTTCGTGACCCTGGATGATCGGACCGGACGCATAGATCTCGCGATGTTCGGCGAGCTCTACCAGCGCTACCGCGAGCGCATCGTCAAGGACGCGCTCGTCATCGTCAAGGGCTCGGTGAGCACCGACGACTACTCGGGTGGCTTCAAAATGACCGCCGAGGCCATCTATAATATCGACGAGGCGCGCGCGGCGTTCGCGACCCGTCTCGTCGTGGACATCGATCATGGCGTATGCGACGAGGGTTTCGTGGATGGTCTGCGCGAGATCCTAAACCCCGCGCGCACCGGGAATTGCCCGGTCACCGTGTGTTATCACCGCCCGGAGGGCGTGGTCGACGTGGTGTTCGGTGAGGACTGGCGGGTGACACCCAGCGAGGCGATCATGCGCCAGTTGGAGGGGCTCGTGCCGGAAGGCCATGCGCGGCTGATCTACCAGGACGGATAGATAGAATGAATCAAAATTACCTCGATTTCGAACAGTCGATCGCCGATCTCGAGGCCAAGATCGACGCCCTGCGATTCCTGGATTCGAGTTCGGGCGTCAATATCAACGAGGAGATCGCGCGCCTGCGGGCCAAGAGCCATCGCCTGACGCAGTCGATCTTTGCATCGTTGACCGCCTGGCAGGTCTCGCAGCTCGCGCGCCACCCGCAGCGCCCCTACGTCCTGGATTACATGGGGCGGGTGTTTCAGGACTTCGAGGAGCTCCACGGCGACAGGCTGTATTCCGATGACCCGGCGATCGTGGCCGGGGTCGCGCGTCTCGAGGGCGTGCCGGTGGCGGTCATAGGCCACCAAAAGGGCCGTGACACCCGCGAGAAGGTCCGGCGCAATTTCGGCATGCCGCGCCCCGAGGGCTACCGCAAGGCCTTGCGGATCATGCATCTGGCGGAGCGGTTCCGCATGCCGCTCGTCACCCTGATCGACACCATGGGCGCCTATCCCGGGGTCGGGGCCGAGGAGCGCGGGCAAAGCGAGGCGATCGCCCGCAACCTGTTCGTGATGGCCGCCTTGAAGACCCCGATCGTGAGCGCGGTGATCGGCGAGGGTGGTTCCGGCGGCGCGCTTGCGATCGGGGTCTGCGATCGCATGCTGATGCTTCAGTATGCCACCTATTCGGTGATAAGCCCGGAAGGCTGTGCTTCGATATTATGGAAGAGCGCCGACAAGGCGGCGCTGGCGGCCGAGGCCCTCGGGATCACCGCCGACAGCCTAAAGCGCCTGGGCCTCATCGACGAGATCGTGGCCGAGCCGCTCGGCGGGGCGCACCGCGACTACGATGCCGCGGCCAGCAGCCTGAAAGAGGCCTTGCGGCGGGCAATAGCCGATCTCACGGCGCTGCCGGCCGACGATCTCCTTACGCGCCGGCAGCTCAGGCTGCGCCAGTACGGACAATTTGAAGAGCGTTAAATTTTGTCGTGAGTATCTGGCCTTGACCCTGGATGGTCTTGGGGTGAAGGCGTCGGACGATATCCTGGTGGCCGTGAGCGGGGGTGGCGATTCCCTGGCGCTTTTGCACGCCATGAGCGGGCTTGGATGGCGCTCGGTGCGCGCCATTTATGTCGATCATGGCCTCCAGAGACAGGCGGGGGCGTGGGGCGCGCGGGCGCAGGCGGCGGCGCTGATGGTGGGCGTGCCCTGCGAGGTCGTGCGCGCGACCGTGACGCGCACCGGCGAGGGGCCGGAGGCGGACGCGCGCGCCGCCCGCTATCGGGCGCTGTCGGCCTGCATGCGTGCAGGCGAGGTCCTGGTGACCGCGCATCACGCCGACGATCAGGCCGAGACCGTGCTTTTGCGGATGCTGCGCGGGGCGGGGCTCGCCGGGCTTTCGGCCATGGCCGGGATACGCGCGTTCGGCCCGGGACGGCTGGCGCGGCCGCTGCTCGCGCTACCCAAGGCGGCGCTGGCGGCCTATGCCGCCGAGCAGGCGCTGGCCTTCGTCCATGACCCCAGCAACGACGATACGCGTTATGCGCGCAATTACGTCCGCCACGCCCTGATGCCGGTCATCGCCGCGCGCTGGCCGCAGGCGGTGTCGGCCATAAACCGCGCCGCCCGCCATGCGCGTTCGGCCGAGGCGCTGCTTTCGGCCTATCTGGCGCGAGATGTGGCGGCCTGTTCGGCCCCCGACGGGGCGTTGCGACTGCCGGCGCTGCTCGCGCTCGCGCCCAAGATCCGGGGGCCGGTCCTGCGTGCCTGGCTTGCCGGCCAAGGGGGGCCGTCCATGAGCGAGGCCAAGGAGGCGGAGGTACTGGCGGCGCTGGCCATGGTTCCCCGGAGTCGCCGACAAGTGTTACGCTTTGGGCGGGCCGGGACACTACGGCGTTACCGCGAGCAGGTGGTATGGGCCCCGGGGGATTTGGAAACCGCCGAGCCCGCCCTGCGCCAGGAGTGGCCCCCGCCGTTCGTGGATATGACCTTGAGCGACGGGCGGCGCCTGCGGGCGGTGCCGGGCTTGGGCCAGGGGGTGGCGGCCTCGCGCCTCATGGAGGGTCCGCTCACCGTGGCGACCCGCGCCTTCGGGCAGAGGGTGCTCGTGCCCGGCCGGGGCCACCGGGCGGTGAAGAAGCTCTTGCAGGAGATGGGTATTGCCCCGTGGGAGCGCTCGCGCGCGGTCTTGATATGCGCAGACGAGGCATTGATCGCTGTGGTCGGACATTGGGTGTGCGCGCCTTTCAGGGCCGGGCCGGACGAACCGGGCCTGGTCTTTCATATCGAGTCATGACAGGCCGATCGAGGAGGTTATGCGAAGTGGAACCAACTGACAGCGGCAACGGCCGGACTCGACAGGCGCCAGGCGCGCCCGGACGGTTGTGATGACGAAGTTCATATTCGTGACCGGCGGGGTCGTGTCTTCGTTGGGCAAGGGCATAGCGGCGGCATCGCTTGCCGCGCTGCTCGAGGCGCGCGGCCTGCGCGTCACCCTCATGAAGCTCGATCCCTATATCAATGTCGATCCAGGGACGATGAGCCCTTATCAGCACGGCGAGGTGTTC
>DAHWGZ010000619.1 GCA_027335965.1 Acidiferrobacter sp. | reverse complement strand
ATGGTCGTGCGCCGCCATGTCGATGGTATCCTTCCAGGTACCAGTGGCAAGCGTAACACATTAGGCGGCCGGCTGGGATCGGCCATTTATCATGGGTGCGAGATGCGCGGCACCACCCCCAGTACCGGATACCGCGGTGCGGCAGGCGCGTGTCAATGCCGGCTACCCGCGGGGGCGGCCGCTTGCCGGTCCGTGGCGCGTCAAGTGTCCGTCAGTTCCATGAGTATTATACGGGGAGACAGCATGCAGCTCTATGACGGTCCGCGGCCGAATCCGCGCGCGGTGCGCATGATGATGCACGAGAAGGGCCTTAAGATCCCGCGGGTGGATCTCGACATCGACGGCGGTGAAAACCGCAGGCCCCCGTTTGTCGATGGTAACCCGAGCGGACAGGTGCCGGTCCTCGTGCTCGATGACGGGACGGCCCTTGCCGAGAGCGGGGCGATCATGCAGTATCTGGAGGAAAAATATCCCGATCCGCCGTTGATAGGGGCCACGGCCGAGGAGCGGGCCGT
>DAHWGZ010000618.1 GCA_027335965.1 Acidiferrobacter sp. | reverse complement strand
GGGGCAAGTTCAGTGGGTAAAGGGGTCACTACGATCAAATGAGGGGCCGCCCCGCACCATAGAGTGCGTGGCCCTTGGGGCGGGGTGATTACGGGCGTCCGTAGATCCCGGTCCGCGCGATCACCCATCCCTGGCTCGCACGAGGGCGCGTGAGGGGTGGGGCGTGTGATTGCGCAGGGGCGCCCGACGGGGAGTGATCGCGACCGCTCGGGTGCCGTATGCGGAGGCGCTCCGATGTCGGTGGTCACCCGGTGTGTAACTTTTGGGGCATCATCAGCGTCTAAGTCTAAAGTTACATGACCCGCATGGCCTTAAGTGACTCATGTGCGGTGACAATTAAGGGGCGATTGGGCGTCCCGGTGCGATCGAGAGTGATCGTCGAGTATCTCAAGAGGAGAATGAGATGACAAAGCCGAAGACCTTGTATCTGCACGTGGGTACACACAAGACGGGGACCACCGCCATCCAGGCGCTTCTGGCCACGCGCAGCGAGGCCTTTGCGCAGGCCGGCCTTT
>DAHWGZ010000617.1 GCA_027335965.1 Acidiferrobacter sp. | reverse complement strand
GATGGCGTCGTGGCGGGGAGCGCCGGTGGCCAGGCCGGAGAGCCTGACGCTTTGCGTCACGAACATCTGCAGAAACGACAGCGGACTCAAGTCCGCGAGCGGGTCCTTGTTCGTCATGGCATGGATCCTCGGGCATCAGCCCCGTGCGTGGCGCAAGGCCAAGCCAGGTGCCGGACGATGGCCCACCAGTATAGGGCGATCACACCGGGATCGAAAGCGTGCCTAGTGGTGCCGGCAGGACGTGCCGCACGTCTGGCAGGGCACCGAACGCGACGACTCGAGCACGCGCACCGCGTCCTCGCGACCGTGGGCCATGCGCGCATGTATGGCGGGCGCCGCCGATATCACCGGTCGTAACGGGCCTTGGCAATGCGGGCAGCACGGCCGGGGCGCACTGATCCGATGGCGGATCGTGACATGGTTGTCACATTGCAAGCAGTGATAATCATAGGTGGGTGCCATAGTCGCTCCAGAAATCCATGAGAAAAATCGAAGAGAGGCAGGGGCGCCGTATGG
>DAHWGZ010000616.1 GCA_027335965.1 Acidiferrobacter sp. | reverse complement strand
TGGCCCGTTTACGCCGCCACACCTACCAGCCCTGCCTGATTATCAAGCCGATACCGTGGGGAAAGTCGGATAGAGCCGCCTGGAGTTTCGGATCTGCGCGCTCTGCCAGATCATGACGCAAAAGGCAGCGGCCGCCATACTGAAGATGGCCCCGTCGACGCTCTCCAACTGTCTACACCGGGTCATCACCCGGGTGCGTACTGGGCATAAGATCCGGGGCTTGGTGACCCTCGGTGCCGACGAGATCGCCTACTGTAAGGGTCGGAAATACGCCACAATCATCTATGATTTGGACCGATCCTGTGTGGTCTGGGTGGGTCAGGGCAAGGGGCGCGAGACCATCGACCGGTTCTTCAATGAACAGTTATCCGATGGCCAGAAGCAGCGCATTCGCTGGGCCAGCTGCGACATGAGCCGCGCCTATACTGGGGCCATTAAGCACCACTGCCCGAACGCCACCCTCGTGATCGACCGCTTTCACGTGGTGAAGGCCTTGAACGAGGCGCTTGATGCTGT
>DAHWGZ010000615.1 GCA_027335965.1 Acidiferrobacter sp. | reverse complement strand
GCCCCGCGAGCCGGCTCGGCTTGCTGCGTGCCACAAGCCCATAGTACGTCCCTGCGGGACCTCTTTTTACCCCAGACGGCAAGGCCGCCGGCAGTTGTTGAAGGTTTCGCGGGGTCGGGTGCCGATGCCTGATTCTGCCAGAAGGGCAAACTCTTATGAAGGCCGGCGACCCCCTTTGCCGCGGGACCGTGTAGGCATGCAGCGCAGCCTGATCACAAGCGGTCAGGCGACGATGGTCCCCGGAAGCGGTGGCGGACTTGACGAAAGTCGTAATGCCCCGACGCGTGCCTAGGCAGAATGCCAATACCCGCCGGATCGGCGTGACCGCGCCCGCGAGGACTGGAATGGCGACGATGGGCGGCGCCTTCTTCGGGCGCCGTTGTGCGAATAGGGGGGGGTATGCCTACCGATAAAGGTCTGAGCGAGGCGGAGGCGCAACGGCGCCTTCAACAGTACGGGCCGAATGCCATTATCGAAAAACGGCAGAGGACGTGGTGGCTCTTCTTGCGGAAGTT
>DAHWGZ010000614.1 GCA_027335965.1 Acidiferrobacter sp. | reverse complement strand
GGGCGTTATGCGGATGCAAAGACCGGGCACTATAAGGAAAATGAGGCGCGCGCGCAAGCCTGGGCGGGACGGTTACCACGGCAAATTTGTTCTCAAGCCATGACCGTGGCACGGGAATTGGAGGTCAGCCGCAGATAATCCATGACCGTGCGTGAGCGCCTGCCGAGTCGGCGCATCATTGCGGCGATGGATTGCCCCGGTTTTTGGAAGGACTTGAGCACGCCCAGCGCGAAACGGCGCAGGCGGGTGATATTCTCCGGGCCGCGGCCGGTGCGGATGCGGCTGCGGTCCTCGTCGTAATTCCAGTCGAGCTTGTGATGCTTGGCTTCGATGGTCCAGTGCCCGCGATTGAGCTTGAGCAGACGTTCAGGGCAGGCGTTGTGCGAAGGACGGCTGGTGATCCCGAGCACGACCTCGCTGCTGTGCTTGCCGGTCGTCTTCTCGACACTTTCGCGCTCGATGAGGAAGCATTGGCCGACATGCGGGAAGTCGAGGTAATCGTTGAGCGCGTCCGTG
>DAHWGZ010000613.1 GCA_027335965.1 Acidiferrobacter sp. | reverse complement strand
GCACCGTGAACGACGGTTCACCATGAGCGCTGGCCGTGTGCGCATCACGGAGGCCCGATAGTGCGCACACCGGGAGGGCCTTTGCGGGTCATGGGTGATGGCGATAGAGCGATTGGCCGCCGATCGCTGCGTGGTTCATTAGGTCATCCGGAGGGGACCATCCTGGCCGACGTCGGGTAGAGCTGCGTCGGCCGGTCGCGTTATTTCCCGCGACGGCATCCCGATTACCGGCGCTCGCCTACCTGGGCGTGCGCGTCCCGGATGCGCGAACCGTCCTGCACGCCCATCTGCCTACGGACCACACAGGCGGGCTTTGCCACCTCGCGCAGCGCCGTCTGGCTTGGTGCTCGAGTGGTGCCTGGCGTGCGCATGGGGTGCGGTGCTGCGCTTATGGGGCGCACCACTGGCCGGAGGGCCTGACGCGGCCGCCATGACTTTTCGGCTCTATCCGACTTTCCCCACGGTATCGGCTTGATAATCAGGCAGGTCTGGTAGGTGTGGCGGTGTAAACGGGCC
>DAHWGZ010000612.1 GCA_027335965.1 Acidiferrobacter sp. | reverse complement strand
AGACGAAAGTCGCCCTCATGGATCTGCGCGATGCTGTCGAGCGCGGTCAAGAGGCGTGATGCGCCCTGGTCACATACGCGGCCGGCTTGCACCCGCAGCGTGAGATGCCAGTACCCTTGGGCATCCTCGACCCATCCGAGACAATCGCCGCGGGTCGTGAAGCGATAGTCGCGGGCGGGGCTGAGGGCATATCCGAGGCGCCCGGCGAGTTCCGTCTTGAACCACGCAAGCCCGCGGTCATCGATCGTGTATTTGAGGCGCGCGTGACGCCGGTTCGTGCGATCACCGGCGTCACGCTGGATGCGCAGCACCTGTTCGGCGACCGCCAGCACCTGCCCGGGCTCACAGAATCCGATGACATCCGCGAGTCGCGGATAGGTCGCCCGATCGCCGTGCGTGGCCCCCATGCCGCCGCCCACGGCCACGTTGAAGCCCGCCAGGCGCTCGCCCTCGACGATGGCGATGAACCCCAGGTCCTGCGCCAGGACATCCACGTCATTGGTCGGCGGCACGGCGAT
>DAHWGZ010000611.1 GCA_027335965.1 Acidiferrobacter sp. | reverse complement strand
CGCGGAGGGGAGGGGTGGGGATGTGACATCCTGTTTGCCGAACCTGAGGATCCGGTTATTCTGCGGGCCGGCGCAACCCCCGCCGACTGTGCAGAATTCTTTACCGCCCTCGATGACCGCACGGGCCTTGCGGCGGGTGGCGCCGTGCCAGACGAGACACTGCCGTTTTACTATGGGCACTTTCTTTTCCTGAGCTACGAACTTATTACGGCATGGGAGTCACGGCTGGCATCACTTCCTTTGCCGGCGGATGTGCCGCTCGCGTGGCTACAAGGCTTTTCGGGAGCGGTTTTGCGGGAACGGTACTCGGGCCGCGCGATCGTCACCGGCAGGGATGCGTCGGTAGTCGCGAAGATTGCCGCCGATCTCAAGCGCCTTCCTGCCCCGCGGCCATGGCCGCCGGTAGTGCTTGAGCATCTGCATGAAGATCCCCCGGAGGACTACGAGCGCGGCGTGCGCGACATTCAAGCGCGCATCACCTCTGGGGAGGTCTTCCAGGCCAACCTGTCCCGCCGCTA
>DAHWGZ010000610.1 GCA_027335965.1 Acidiferrobacter sp. | reverse complement strand
CAGCCAAAACCGGCGGCCTCCAGCAGCGCCCTCATGCCCGCGGGCGTGAATTTGCGGCTGATCTCCGTCAGTATGGTCTCGTCGCGCGCAAAGGACGCCACAAGACCGATGCGCGCAAGCGTGACAGCATGCGCACGGCGCGCTTTGAGATGCATCTCGATCTGCCCCTCGTCCTCATTGAAGAACGCGACATGCATGAATTGGCGCTCGTCGAAATCCGCGCCCAGCCGCGTATTCAAGACCCTGAGAAGATTCATGTTAAATTGCGCGGTGTAGCCGCGAGCGTCGTTATAGGCGGCATCGAGGATATGCTTGTCCTTGATGCGATCAAAGCCGAGCAGGAGATAGTCTTCGACATGCATGGTGGCGCGCAGTGCGCTGAGAAACGATAGGGCTTCATCGTGGCTCAGGTTGCCTATGGTGCCCCCGAGGAACAGGAACAGGCGCGGTCCCCTGGAATGCGGCAGCGCCGGGAGATCGACGGCGTAGTCGCCCACCAAGAGCTCCATTTCCAGCCA
>DAHWGZ010000060.1 GCA_027335965.1 Acidiferrobacter sp. | reverse complement strand
TAGTCCGCGGCCAGCTCGAGCTTGATCGCCTTCATGATCTCCACATAGGTCATGTACTGGCGCGTCACTTCCGCTATCGGAATATCGAGCACATCGATATTGTCGCGACGGATGAGGTACAAAAGCAGGTCGAGGGGTCCGGCAAACTCCTCAAGAATGACCTCAAGGGCATCCGGGGGGATATAAAGGTCTTCGGGGATCTTGGTCCACTCCTCCCCGCGAACCAGAACCGCACTCATGGCGCTAGTCCCACGCCAAACCCATGGCCCGCCGAACGTCTTCCAGCGTTTCGTCCGCAGCCTCACGAGCCCGGCGCGCCCCCTCGGCCAGGATCGTCCGAACCCCGGCGGCATCCTTTTCCAGCTCCTGGGCGCGCGCGCGGATCGGGGCAAGCTCGGCATTGACGGCGTCTATGACCGGCTGCTTGCACTGAAGACAGCCGATGCCGGCGGTCGTGCACCCGTTGCGAACCCAGGTCTTCACATCCTCCGACGAATAGATTTCATGGAAGGGCCAGACCGGGCAGAGATCGGGATTGCCCGGATCCGTCCGCCGCTTGCGCGCGGGATCGGTGGGCATCGTCTTCAGCTTCTTCGCCACCTCGTCCGGGTGCTCGCGTAATCCTATGATGTTTCCATAGGATTTCGACATCTTTTGGCCATCAAGCCCCGGCATCCGCGACTGCGGCGTGAGCAAGGCCTGGGGTTCGGTAAGGATCAGGCGTCCATGACCCTCCAGATACCCGAAAAGCCGCTCCTTGTCGCCCAGGGTCATGTTGACCTGTCGCTCGATCAGGGCACGCGCCGTCTCCAGGGCCTCCTTCTCGCCCCGTTCCAGGTAGGCCTCGCGCAGGTCCTTATAGGCCTTCGCGGCCTTGCGACCCATGATCCGCAGGGCCTCTTCGGCCTTGTCCAGAAAGCCCGCCTCGCGCCCATAAAGGTAGTTGAATCGGCGCGCCACTTCGCGGCACAGCTCGATATGCGCCACCTGATCCTCGCCCACGGGCACGAAGGCCGCGCGGTAGGCGAGGATATCGGCGCTCTGCAGCAGCGGATAACCCAGAAATCCGTAGGTCGCCAGGTCACGCTCGCGCAATTTTTCCTGCTGATCCTTGAACGTGGGGACGCGTTCGAGCCAGCCAAGCGGCGTGATCATCGACAACAGCAGATGGAGTTCGGCGTGCTGGGGGACGTCGGATTGCACGAACAGCGTGGCGCTCTGGAAATCGACCCCCGCCGCCAGCCAATCGATGACCATGTCGCGGACGCTCTCGGCAATGACGCCGGGGTCCTCGTAATGCGTGGTCAGGGCATGCCAATCAGCGACGAAGAAGAAACAGTCGTACTCGTTCTGGAGACGGACCCAGTTTCTGAGGACCCCATGATAATGCCCCAGATGGAGTCGTCCGGTCGCGCGCATACCGGACACGACCCGTGTAGCCGACGGGAGGACGGACGACATTTACCCCATCCTGCTCAAGGCAAACACAAGACCGCGCAATATCGTCACCGGGGGGCCCAGGATCGAGCCGAGCACGCCGGTGGCGACGAGCAACAATAAAATCCACAGACCGTAGGGTTCTATGCGGCTATAGCTCGCGGCCAGGCGAGGCGGCAATATCCCGGCAAGCACGCGGCTTCCGTCGAGCGGCGGCAGCGGCAAAAGATTCAAGACCATCAACACGATATTTATGGTGATCCCGGCGATACCCATATAGAACAAGGGCCGCGCCGCCCACATTGAGGGCAGATAGGTGGCAAGCCGTCCCACGAGCCCCCACAGGATCGCCATGAGCAGGTTGGCCCCGGGACCCGCCAGCGCCACCAGCGCCATGTCGCGCCGCGGTTTGCGCAGATTCGACCATGTGATGGGCACGGGTTTGGCCCATCCGAAGATGAATCCGGTTTGCATCAATATCAAGATCCCCGGAATCAGGATCGTGCCCACGGGGTCGATGTGCCGGATCGGATTGAGCGACAGCCGCCCCAGGCGTTGGGCCGTCGGGTCCCCAAGGCGCTTTGCCACCCAACCATGCGCCACCTCATGCAAGGTTACGGCAAATAGCACCGGAAGCGCCCAGATCGAAAAGGTTTGCAGGGGGTTGAGGGCAGTCATGGCCGGAGTATATCAGCCCCCTTCGCGCGGCGCGAACATCGACGTGTCCCCCATGCCCGCGCGATGCACCCGGAACTCCCGACCTTCCCAGACCACCACGCTGGTCAGATCTCCCGGGCACGGCCCACCGTCGATGACGACATCGACGACATGCTCCAAGCGCTCGCGGATCTCCATCGGGTCCCTCAGCGGCACCTCATCGCCAGGCAGGATCAGGCTTACGCTCATGAGCGGGGCCCCAAGCTGCGCCAGCAAGGCCTGCGCCACGACGTTGTCGGGGACGCGCACGCCGATCGTTCGCCTCTTCGGGTCCAGCAGTCGCCGCGGGACCTCGTGGGTGGCCGGCAACACGAAGGTGTAGGGGCCGGGGGTATGGGCCCGCAGGATGCGATAGGCGCTATTGTCGACCTGGGCGTAGGTCGCCAGGTCCGAGAGGTCCCGGCAGACGAGCGTGAACGGATGCTTGGGATCGAGCTCACGCAGTTGGCAGATACGATCACGCCCGGCCTTGTTCTCGAGCGCGCAGCCGAGCGCGTAGCAGGAGTCCGTCGGATAGACGATCACGCCCCCCTTGGCCACGATATCCACCGTGGCGCGCACGAGCCGCATCTGCGGATTACGCGGGTGTATCACGAAGTATTGGGCCATCACTCGACCCCCTGCGCGATGGCCGGCCAACGGTCCCACACCGGCCGGCAATCGTCGGGGAGGTCCGGCAAGCCGCCTGGCCGCGGACGCCATGGCAAGGCCTTGTGGAAATCGGACCCCACCGAGGCGTGGAGCGCGTACCTGCGCGCAAGCCTCGCAAGCCGCCCGATCTCGCCCGCGTCGAGCCCCGCCGTGACGACCTCGAGCGCCGCTCCCCCGGCCTCCGTGAAGGCGCGCACCAGCTGGTCCAGGCGCCCGCCGCTCAACCGGTAACGAATGGGATGGGCGAGGACGGCGCATCCGCCGGCACCCCTGATCCAGTCCACCGCCGCGGTGAGATCCGGCCATTGCGCCACCACATAGGCGGGCGCACCCCTCGCCAGGAAGCGCTTGAATGCCCGCGCCCGGTCGGGCGCGTGACCCTGGGCCACCAGCCAGTCGGCCACATGGACACGGCTGACGATGCCCGGCCGATCCAGGATCGATTGCGCCTCCCCGAGGCCCGCCGCGGAAAGCGCCGCCACCATCGCCCGGCCGCGCTCGATACGCCTCTCGCGCAAGTCCTCCAGGGCCTCGCCCAAGGGCGCATTGTCGGCATCGAGTCCAAGCCCCACCACGTGCACGGTCAGGCCCTGCCAGCTCACCGACAGCTCGACGCCGGGGATGAACTGGATGCCGACATCGCGCGCCGCGCAGGCGGCCTCATCGACGCCGGCCATGGTATCGTGGTCGGTCAGGGCCAAAACGCGCACCCCGGCGGCTGCGGCGTTCGCCACCAGCAACGCCGGCTCGAGTTCCCCATCCGACCAGACTGTGTGTGTATGCAAATCGTAGTACAATTTCGTCACCTTCCGGTCGCCGAGGCCTCATGGTCCCCGTACCCACGCCCCGCCATGCCCTTGAACAGCTCCGCCGAATACGGGACGCGCTCCTCGCGGCGTGGCGCCCGCAAGGCAAAACCGGCCAGGAAAGCGATCCGGCTACCCTTGTGGCCGCGCTCGAGCCGTTTTTTCGCATGCTGGCCGACCTCGACGACCGCCATGGACGAGAGGCGCCCCTGCCCGACGACGACGCGACGCGCCTCGGAAACAGCGGCCTGCTCACGCTCGAGCAACTGGCCGAAATCAGCCAGCAGCTCGGCCTTGCCAAGGCCAAGGCCGAACTCGACCGGCTCGCGGTATCCATCGGCGACTGGATCATGCGCCACCATGGACGGGTGCGAGCCCTGGACCCCATTGTAAACGGGCTTGCGGTGATGGCCAACGAACTTCATGAGCCCGGGGCCCTGGAGGAGATGACCGACTTCATGGGAAGGCTCATGCGCGCCACCGAAAGCGACATCGCCGCCGACCAGGACCGGTCCGACGATCGGCGCCCGTGGCGCATCCTGCAGCTGAACCGCGCCATCGTGGCCACCCGTTCCTATAACACCGAACTCATGTCGGGGGTCTTCGACGAGCTGATCCAGGGGCTTCCGGGGGACGCCAAGGAGTTTTTTCGGGAAGGGATGCGTCAAATGGAGGTCGTGCAATATCCGGCGCGGGTGCGCGCCGTCATGACCCACTACTTCCAGGCGCTCGCCCAGAACTCCCTCCACTGACGCCACCGGGACGCGCCCATGCCCGCGGGCGCTCGCACGGTTCCATGCAAAAAGAATGACGCAACACCCGCCCAAACCCTTTATTCCTGACAAGAGGGCGCATACGATACGCGCTATACGATCCATGCGGCCGAGCACGCCGTTTGGCAGAGAGGCCTTATGCTGTACATGATCCTGGGGACACTCGCATCCGACAGTGGCGCGCGTCGCGACGCCGCGCGGCCGGAACACCTGGATCGGCTGCGCGCGCTGCAAGATGAGGGCCGGCTGGTATTGGCCGGTCCATGCCCGGCCGTGGACAGCCCCGATCCGGGACCGGCGGGCTATAGCGCGAGCCTCATCGTCGCGGAATTCCCATCGCTCGCCGCGGCGCGCACCTGGGCCTCCGAAGACCCCTATACGCGTGCCGCCGTCTACGAGGACGTGGCCGTGCGGCCCTTCCGGCAGGTGTTGCCGTGAGCGTGCGCGACGCCATCGGCGAACGCCTGAAGGAGGCCTTCGCGCCCGCCGAGATCCTCGTCACGGACGACTCGCTCCAGCACGTCGGGCACGCCGGCGCCGGCGATGGCGGGCACTATACGGTGCTGATCATCGCCGAGCGCTTCCGGGGTTGCGGCCTCCTCGAACGCCACCGCCTGGTCTATGAGGCGCTCGCCGGTCTTCGTAAAGACATCCATGCGCTCTCGATCCGCGCCCTCGTCCCCGGGGATATCTGATCACGCCTATGTCCAGACCTCGTTTTGCGCAAGCAGGGCTGCTCATCATCACGGCGATCACGGCGTTTCTGACCGGCTGTCACACGGGCCCGCGAATCGACCGAAGCCCCACGCTTGCCACGGTCAACGGCGAACGCATCACCGAGGGGGATTACCGCGACTATGTGCGCGCCCGCGATCTGCAACAACTGCCCCTGCCCCGTAACGCGCAAAGCCGCAAGGTCATCCTGAACGAGCTCATCAATCGCGTCGTTCTCGCGCAGGCGGCGCGCAAGGCCGGCCTTCAGCGGCTCCCCGCGGTTCATGTCGCCCTGAAGGAGGATCGCGAGAACATCCTGGCGCGCGCCATGCTAAAGCACTTCCTCGCCACCCACCGGATCACGCACGCGGCCCTGGAGGCGCTCTATCGCCAAGAGCTGCTCCATACCCCGCACGAGGAGTACGAGGCCCGCCACATCTTGGTCGCGACCCGCGCCAAGGCGCTGGCGATCCTGAAGAAACTCCATGACGGCATGCGCTTCTCGGTGCTCGCGCGCCGTTACTCGCTCGACAGCTCGTCCGCCGAACAAGGCGGGGCGCTCGGCTGGTTCAACGCCGCCGACGTCCTGCCATCGTTCTATCGCGCACTGGTGACCATGCATACCGGCGAGGTCTCGCCCGCCCCGATCAAGACCCGTTTTGGCTGGCACATCATCCAATTGCTGGGCAAGCGCCCGTATACGCCCCCGTCCTTCGCGGCCGTCAAGACCCGCCTTTACCGGTCCCTGGAACAGCGGGAGGTCGACCATATGATGGCCGCCATGCGGCGCAAGGCCGCCATTCATTACATGGCGGCCTCCTGACCGCCCACGCACGCCCCGCCGCCCTGTCGCCTTGCCGGTGACCGCGCCAGGCGTCCGGCGCTAGGACTCGTCGCCCGCCGCCACGCCCTTATCGAGCCACGCGCGCAATCCCTGCTCGTCCACGACCGGCACACCGTACTCCTCGGCACGCTTGACCTTGCTGCCGGGGTCGCGCCCGGCCACCACGTAATCCGTGCGCGGCGAAACGCTGGAGCTGACCTTCGCCCCAAGACCTTCGAGCGCCGCGCGCGCCTCTTCGCGCGTCATGCCCTCGAGGGTCCCCGTCAGCACCACGGTCTTGCCGGATAGCGGCCCGCGGCCCGGCCTCTCCAGGGCCGGCCAGTGGACCCCGGCGGCCTGCAGGCCGGCGATCACGGTGCGGTTATGCGGTTCGGAGAAGAACACCGCGATGGCGTGCGCGACCACAGGCCCCACATCGGGCACCGCCGTGAGCGCCTGCTCATCGGCCGCCATGAGGGCCTCGAGGCTCGCGAAATGGCGGGCCAGGGCGCGTGCCGTCGCCTCTCCCACCTCCGGAATCCCGAGCGCGTACAAAAAGCGTGGCAAGGTCGTCGCGCGGCTTTTGGCGATGGCCTCCGTGACCTTGGTCGCGGAGCGTTCGCCCATGCGCTCGAGGCCGGCGAGCTCCGCGGCCTTCAGCTTAAAGAGGTCGGCGACCGTCTCGACGAGACCGCCGTCGACCAGCTGCTCGACCAATTTGTCGCCCACGCCCTCGATATCCATGGCCCGCCGCGAGGCAAAATGACGGATCGTCTGGCGCCTCTGCGCCTGGCACACGAGACCCCCCGCGCAGCGCGCCACCACGCCCTGGTCGCGCACCACCGGCGACCCGCACACGGGGCATTGGTCCGGGAAGGAAAACGGCCGGGCATCGCCGGGGCGCTGATCGAGCACCACGCCGACGATCTCGGGGATCACGTCGCCGGCGCGGCGCACGGTCACCGAATCCCCGATGCGTACGTCCTTGCGCGCCAACTCATCGGGATTGTGCAAGGTCGCGTGGCTCACCATCACGCCACCGACCGCCACCGGCGCGAGCACCGCAACCGGCGTCAAGGCCCCGGTGCGGCCCACCTGCACATCGATGCGCACGACCTGCGTCACGGCCTCCTCGGCCGGAAATTTGTGGGCCACCGCCCAGCGCGGCGTGCGCGACAGCTCGCCCAGGAGCCGCTGCTCGGCGACGTCGTTGACCTTATAGACCACGCCATCGATCTCATAGGCAAGCCGGGCGCGGCGGCGTCCCAGGTCCATGTAATATCCGAGGCAGCCGTCATAGCCCGTCACCACGCGCCGCTCGGGGCTGACCGGCAGCCCAAGGTCCGCGAGACACGCGAGAAGCTGGTCCTGGGAACGCGCCGGCGTACCGCCGGACCATTCGCCGGTGCCATAACAAAATAGCCGCAAGGGGCGCTGCGCGCTGATCGCCGGATCGAGCTGGCGCAGGCTCCCGGCGGCGGCATTGCGGGGATTGGCAAACGGCTTGCCGCCCTGCGCCACCTGGGCCGCATTCAGGCGCAGGAAGCCGTCGCGCGGCATATAGATCTCGCCGCGGACCTCCAGGACGCGTGGCGCCGCGCCCCGCAACCGCAAGGGGCAGCTGCGGATCGTGCGCACATTGGCCGTCACGTCCTCTCCGGTGGCGCCATCGCCACGCGTGGCCGCGCGCACGAGGAGCCCCTCTTCATAACGCAGGCTCACCGCCAATCCATCGAACTTGGGCTCCGCGACATAGAGGACATCATCATGTCCCAGGCGCTCGCGCACCCGCCGATCGAAATCGGCCAGCTCCTGTTCGGAAAAGACATTGGCGAGCGACAACATCGCCTGCCCATGAACCACGGGTGCAAACGTCGCGCTCGGCCGCGCCCCCACCCGTTGCGTGGGGGAATCCGGCCGCGCGAGGTCCGGCCGCGCGCCCTCGAGCGCCACGAGCTCGGCAAACAGCCGGTCGTAGTCGGCGTCGCTGATCTCGGGGTCGTCTAGCACATAGTAGCGATAATTATGGTAATCGAGCGCATCGCGCAGCTCGGCGGCGCGTAGCGCGACGGGGTCTTTCGTCATGGCGGGAAAAGACGCACGGCGTTCAGGCTCCCGGGGGTGATGCCGTGCTGGACCATGTGGTTGGCCATGTCCTGGATCTGGGTGCGGATCGCCCGCAGGCCCGCATCCGACAGCGGCTTGCGATCGGCGTCGAAGAGCCGCCCCCCCAGGCGCCGCGCCAACACCCGCGCCGCGTCCACCATATCCGTGAACACCGCCAGCGGATCCGGCACCGACGGCACCGACATGAACAGCGTAAGCCCCTGGGTCTGAAACACGTCCAGGCGCAGGGGGTCGAAGGATCCCGGCTGATAGAGGTTGGCGAGACTGTAGAGGTGACGGCACGCGCCCGCGTTGGGGTTCTTGCGGTGAAAGATGTTGCGCGCCCCGAACTCCAGGTGCGCCTCGTGCGCCGCGCGCTCGATGGCCGGACCACGAAACACCGGGGCCGAGTCCGCGAGCACATTGATGGTCGCTATGACATCGAAGGTGCTGCAGAACTTGTCGAGCGCAAAGGCCCGTTCCAAGGCCTGCTCGAACGTCATGTTAAATCGCGTCGGGCGATCCAAGGCGTCAGCGAGCTTCAACCCGATCTGCGAGAGCGCGTTCAACTCCGATTCGTTCACCGCCCCCGACCGGTCGGCGAGCTGCAGCGCCAAGGCCAGCAGACCGTAACGGGCCGTCCCCGGATCCCGGGAGAGGTTACCCCAGGCCTGGCCGCCTTCCCGCTGACCATAGAGCCGATGCGGTTTGTCGATCAGGTACTCGCTTTGTTTATAGATGCCGAGCGCCGCGTCGCGCTCGACAATGACATCGCCCGGTAGAAACACGATGAAATCTATGCTCCCGAACGGCTCTTCCATGCCGCCCTCCTCGGCGCCCGCGGTCTTCGCCTCCTCCGCGGGTCCTTCGGTCTCGGGACGCAGGATGCGCCGCTCGCTCCAGGGCGGCACGCCCTGCTCGGATGGTGCCTCGTTGATCACGGTCCGACCCTTGAATCGCCCCTCGAACAGGGCCAGCAGGCCGCGCTTGATGCGCCCCCGATCATAGGCATTCAGTGCCACGATGGCCATGATCAACAGGCCGAGTATGATAAGTGCGCCTCGCAGGCCCATGACTTACGCCTCCGCGGTCTGCCGTGCCACCATGCCGAGCGCCTCTTCGACGTCGACGCTCACAAGTCGCGATACGCCGGCCTCGGCGGTGGTCACCCCGAGCAGCACATCGGCGGCCTCCATCGTCACCTTGTTATGGGTGATAAAGAGCAGCTGACTCTTCTTGGCAAGCTCCTTCAGGGTCTGCGCAAAACGCCCGACATTGGCCTCGTCGAGTGGCGCATCGACCTCGTCCAGAAAACAAAAGGGCGCCGGGTTTAATGCAAACAGCGCGAAGATGAGCGATACCGCGACCAGTGCCTTCTCGCCACCAGACAGCAGCTGGATCGT
>DAHWGZ010000609.1 GCA_027335965.1 Acidiferrobacter sp. | reverse complement strand
AGGGGATAACGGGTACCGGGCACGTGATGACCTTTTGTGTGATCGTTGGGGTAGGTGACCTGATTCGTTCAGACTGGCCTGCAGGTATTATGCCACAGGTGGCGCATGGCCCTTAACCGTGTAACGCGACAAGAAGCTTAGCGCTTGCGCGGACACGAAATATCGCACTCGTATCATACAACTGTCGCCGATGGCAGGCGCCTTTGGCGGACCCGGCTTGGTGCATAAATACCGATCACCGCGTCTGTGCGCGTCTTGTGCCTGACGGCGACCGCATCTCGGACCGACCCGCCCTAGTGCTCATGACCATCCTATGGGCATCGAAAAGATGATGCTTACCGGCCCTGAGGGGGATGGGCTGCGGACGTTTCGCTACTTGTCATGGACGGGCATGGCCCGTAACATGACCGGAGAAATGGTGCAGATTGTGCGTTCCGGGCGCGCGGACTTCGGCAAGGGAGGGCAGTGCATGCCAGGCGGCAGGGCGGCGAGCGGCAGTACGGACGCATGGTTTAGTCC
>DAHWGZ010000608.1 GCA_027335965.1 Acidiferrobacter sp. | reverse complement strand
TTGTTCCGGGCGGCGCCATGCACGATGACCTGACGGCAGAAAGGCGGCGTCTATGGCCCCACCCCGGCGGGGAATCACCTCGACCTCGATGGTGTTGGGGCTCGCCTTGGCCCATTGGACCTTGCCGTACACGAAGCCCTTGAAACGATAACAGCGATTCAATAATGTCGTGAGTTCCAGACTTAAGCGCGCAACCTCCTCGGAACAGGATTCGCCGCAGGTGGCCTCGGACGCCACAGCGAAGCTCGAGGCCTATTGTAAAGACACCGGCCATGCGGCCGGCAATGTCGATCGCTGGCCGGAAAGCTGGGCGGGCTTCCCCGATCTGGATGTGCCCGTCGGTGAGCGGATCGTAGCCGAGATGAAACCTTTCCTTCTCGCCTTGATCGCGGAGCGGCGGACGAAGAAGACAGTGAAGAAGACCGCGGATTATCTCTGGATCCTCGGGGGCGAGATCATCCACCGAACCCACTTCGAGGAGCGCGACCGGCGACTATCCGGTCGCGCCCTTATTCTCAA
>DAHWGZ010000607.1 GCA_027335965.1 Acidiferrobacter sp. | reverse complement strand
AGCTCGGTGCAGGTATCAGCATAATTCCCCCAATTTGTGAAATGCGACCGGACCAAGGCAAGATCCGTGCCCACGGCCGAGTGGGCTCGCGGGGTCCTTAAAGGAGGGGCTTATGTTGAGTTTGCAGGGAAAAATGATCGGGGTGCCCCGACCATCTGCCCCCATGTGGCGCATTTCGCCTGGGCTTATGCCCGTTTTCGGGGCATGATCCGCATGGGGTCGCCGCTATCCCGAGAGGGCTCCGGCATGGGCACGGGCCGCACCCATGGTCTGGCGCAAGCGCGCCCAGGCACCGCGTCAGGGCGGTGCACTCGGGCATCGCGTCTGCTTGTCGTACGCGGCGCGCTCCCCTACGATGCCCGGGATGCGATTTTCAGAGAAGAGGGGGTGGCGTGAAGGTTCTGGTGACCGGGGGTACGGGTTATATCGGTTCGCACACGACGGTAAGCCTCATGGAGGCCGGTCATGACGTGGTTTTATGGGACAATCTGTCGAACAGCCGTGCGGCGGTCGTGGCGCG
>DAHWGZ010000606.1:249-521 GCA_027335965.1 Acidiferrobacter sp. | reverse complement strand
AGCGCCGCGAGTTCCGGCGCGGCGCGCGATCCCTGGATGGAATCGGCGATATACAAGGTTTCGCCGGCGGCGAGCGCGAGGCCGACGGCGGCCGGATGGTCGTCGGTGATGCGTAAAGGGATCAGGTTGCGGCGGTCATCATCGGCGGCGAGCGCGCCCAAGAATTGATAGCGCAGGTGCTGGCCATGGCGGCGTATCAGGCCCGCATAATGGGCACCGACGGCCAGCGCCGCACCGCGCGCGGCGTTTGAGAAGAAGCGATCGAACTCCAG
>DAHWGZ010000606.1:0-239 GCA_027335965.1 Acidiferrobacter sp. | reverse complement strand
CATGACGCCCTCGATAATCTACGGAAACACATCCCCCGGGGATAGCCGTTGGCGATGCGCGCCGGGTCTCGTGCCCAGGACCGATCCCCAAGATCATAGACGCACCGGGCGCCGTATGGGGAGGCGTGGAGGCGAACGGGGCAGGGAGGGCGACGTACGGGGCCGGCATGTGGTATGCCGGTGCCGTCAGCGGGGCGGCGAGAAAGGCCTGCCGTTTCTCGAGCGCCAGCGCGCCCATG
>DAHWGZ010000605.1 GCA_027335965.1 Acidiferrobacter sp. | reverse complement strand
ATCTCGGAGATCGGCACGGCCCCGGTGGGGTTGGGCGTCGCGTAGGGCAAGCCGCCAAAGGCGGCGCACGTACCCACGGCCACCACCGCCGCCGCGCCGCTTGCGGCATGCTTCAGGTCGCTCACGGCACTACGTCCTGCAACCGTGCAGTAGACCCCGCCCTTGTCGAGCGGGATCGACCCGTCGACGATCAGAATATACTTGCCCCACGCCTTTTTCATGGCGCCGTCCTTGGCGGCCTCGGCGGCCTTTCCGGCCGCCGCCTGCAGCGTGTCGTTGAAGATGAGGCTTGCAAGCCCTGGTGAAAATGACCGCGTCAGGCTCTCGAGGCAGCCCGTGCATTCCTGATAGGAGAGATAGATGACCGTCGGACGCGGCGCATACTGGAGCCGCCTCGCCATTTCCGCCGCATCCGCCGGCGACAGGGCCAGCGTCGCCGATACGGTGGCACACAACTGCAAGAAGGCCCGGCGCGTGAATCCGCGCTTCTCCAGGACACCCCCTATCGTCTCGGTCTCGTC
>DAHWGZ010000604.1 GCA_027335965.1 Acidiferrobacter sp. | reverse complement strand
ATCGATCCCGGAGCCGAGAATATCTTTCCCCAGGTAACCCGCCTTGCGGGCCTCGGCAAGCGCCTCCTCGAAACGCGCTATGGGCTCGTAGAACTCCCCGCGAATGTAGTTGTAACCGACGGTCGCCCCTATGGTGTAGCCGGCGATCGCCATGCCCTCGATGAGGGCGTGCGGGTTATAGCGCAGGATGTCGCGATCCTTGAAGGTCCCGGGCTCTCCTTCGTCGGAGTTGCATACGATGTATTTCTGGCCCGGCGCGTTCCTCGGCATGAAACTCCACTTGAGACCAGTCGGGAATCCCGCGCCGCCGCGGCCACGCAGGACCGACTTCTTGATCTCGGTGATGATCTCGTCAGGCGGGGTCTTCTCGCTCAGTATGCGCCGCCACGCCTGGTAACCGCCATCGCCCTCATAGACGTCGAGGGCCCATGAACGATCGCGATGCCGATTCCGGAAACAGACCTCGTTTGCCATGATCACTCCAGGCCCGTCAGGATTTCGTCAACCCGCTCGGGCGTCAG
>DAHWGZ010000603.1 GCA_027335965.1 Acidiferrobacter sp. | reverse complement strand
GATGGGCACGAGGCTACGTCTATCCTCCAGTCATCACGCTAGGCCACCGAGAAACAAGACGCACGGAAATTGCCGGGCATGCGCCGCTGTCGGAATTCGGCACGGCGCGCGGCCCCCGCCGAGTCGTGGGCGCCCGACCCGACGAAAAAGCGTTCTGAGACCGTTGGCTGAGAAATCGTCGGACCCACGCAGTTTGAGCCCCGGCGGCCACCCAAACTCCCCCAGCTGTGGCCACCTGAAAATCCCCCACCTGGATAGCGTCACAGTAACGCATCGGTAGCGTTACGGTAACGCATCCGCAACCGTAGGCGTACGCATCCCGACAGGACATCATCGCCCCCTGCCCGATTATCGGAGAAGGGGGTACGGAGGTGAATGTCTTGAAGCCACAGCAAAAACAAGCGGTTCTGGCGCTCTTGGAGCGCGGCGTCTCGCAACACGAGATTGCCCGCCCTTGGCGCTCACGCGAATGAACCCACTTCTGCTTACATAAACGGACCCACCCAACAATCGCCACCTTGA
>DAHWGZ010000602.1 GCA_027335965.1 Acidiferrobacter sp. | reverse complement strand
TGATATGGGGCGTGCCCCCCGTTTGCGTCAATCTCATCCGGGATTTGCTACTTGAGGCACCGTCTGAAAGGGTCTATGGTTTCCGCGAGAAGCGCGTAAAGCGCCCAGGGAGTGTGTGCATGCCGGAAAGCAAGAAGCCAATCATCAAGCGGCCGGGCGCCTCGTGGCCTGCTCGCACCCCGGCGTTCACCTCGCATGAGCCGGGTGTGAGTCCATCGCCAGCATCTCTGCAAGCGGCGTTGGCAGAGGGGCGTATCCAGGCGGCTTATCAACCCATCGTCGCCCTGGATACCGGCGCCATCGTGGCCGAGGAGGCCCTGGCCCGCTGGGTCACCCTCGATGGGACGCTGGTACCGGCGGGCGCCTTCATCGAGACCGCGGCCGCCGCCGGCCTGCTGGCCGCGATCGACGAGGCGGTGCTCACCCAGACCTTGGCCCGGTGTCATGATCGTCGCGTCGCGGGGTTAGCGCCCCGCCTGCATTTCGTGAACATCTCGACGGCGCTCTTGTGTGCCCCGGAG
>DAHWGZ010000601.1 GCA_027335965.1 Acidiferrobacter sp. | reverse complement strand
CGCGCTGCCCATGGTCGCGACCGCCAAAAAATCGCCCCCAAAGGCCAGCAAGGCCAGCGTGCACTATCAAGACCACCCCAAGGGCCGCGCCATGTGCGGCCGCTGCCGCTTCTTTCTGCCGGCCGTCGGGCATTCGAACGGCATGATGATGCAGGGTATCAAGACCAACGGCACGCCCGCGATCGGCCACTGCACAAAGGTCACGGGGCGCATCGCGCCCATGGGGTATTGCATCGTGTATACGCCGCGCGTGCCTAGCGCGCGACCTCCGGACACGGCCCTTTCGGGCATCCCGCGATCCTGGGGCGGTCACACTGGCATCGAAAGCCCATCGGTCGTGTGGCCCCTCGTCAAGCGGCGCATGCTCGGCGGGCGCGGCCGCCAAGGCCCGTGTCGGGCCGGGTGGTTGCGCATCGCACTCGGGGGCCTTGCACGCAATGGAACGGTTTTCCGGAACCCCAAAAAAAAGAAGGCCCAAGGACCACCCTTGAGGCCTTCAATGAGGAGAAGACTTAGGGACGC
>DAHWGZ010000600.1 GCA_027335965.1 Acidiferrobacter sp. | reverse complement strand
TGCCCCACGCATGGGCGGACGCAAGAGGAGATCCCGTGGGCGGCGGCGCATGCCCGCATCACCTATCGCCTGGAGTACCGGCTCTGTGCGCTCTGTCAGATCATGACCCAGAAGGCGGCGGGGGCCATTCTCAAGATGCCGTCTTCCACCGTCTCCGACCTGCTGCATCGGGTGATTGCCCGCAGCCGCGCAGGCCATCGCATCCGTGGTCTCGTGACGCTCGGGGTCGATGAAATCTCCTACTGCAAGGGCCGGAAATTCGCCACCATCGTCTATGATCTCGACCGCTCGTGTGTCGTATGGGTAGGCAAAGGCAAGGGCCGCGAGACCATCGACCGCTTCTTCCATGAGGCCTTATCGCCGGCCCAGAGGGCCCGTATCCGGTGGGCCAGCTGCGACATGAGCCAAGCCTATATCGGGGCCATCAAACACCATTGCCCGAAAGCCCAGCTTGTCATCGACCGCTTTCACCTTGTGAAGGCCCTGAATGAAGCCGTAGACGAGGTGCGTAAGGAGGAGTGG
>DAHWGZ010000005.1 GCA_027335965.1 Acidiferrobacter sp. | reverse complement strand
TACGTTTATGAAAAGCAATTCAGTTATCCGAACGGTCCGGGGAGCTATAACGAGGCCGAGCCCATGATGCCGCGATTCGTGGGGATCGAGTTGAAGGCGACGTTCTAGCGGCGCCGGGCCTTGGCGTCGCGCGGGTCCTTGGTTCCGGCCAGGGGCCCGCGCGCCCTCAGGGACGATGCAAGACGAGATGGGCGATGATGCGCCGGGTTACGAGGTAGGCGTTGCGGGCGGCCAGTGATCCCGCGTACTCGTCGCCTTTGGCGATGATCGCCCCAGTCGAGGTCGCGGGTGGCGGGACATCGATGTCGGATACGGCGCGCACGGACAGATAATGATGCTGGAGGCCGAAGGCCGCGAGCGCGGCGATGTCGCCAAGATCCTCCATCGCGGTGGTGGCGTAACGCGCGGTTCCATGAGTATAGAGCGCGACGATGTGACGGGCGATGCGCTGGTTTTGCCGCCCGATCCAGAAGTCGTCGCCAGAGACGTTGGCGCCCTCATAGACGCGCGGGTGTTTGCGCAGGCCCAGGGCGGTGTCGAGCGGCAGGACGGCGGCGCTGTCGGAAAGCGGCATATCGCGGGTGGCGGCGTAGGCGGCCGATAGCAGCCCGGGCGCCACGCGATAGGCAAGCGTGTCCCAGGGATTGTGGGTATACGGGGGACGTGGCGGCGCCCAGGCCATGTGCCCGGATCGCGTCAAATAATGATGGCCAAATCCCCATGAAACGATCCAGTTGGCAAGATAGACGGAGCCAAGCGCCGCGCGGTTTTGCACGCCGCCTGCGATGCCGCTGCGTATGAAGAGCGTGGTGCGGCAGTCAAGCAAAGGGTCGCGCACGATCGCGGTCGTGCGCACGCTGGCATTGATCTCGCCTTCGCCTGTGATGGCTACGCATACGCGGCGCGTATTGCAGATCATGGGCCGGGGCAGTCCTGGGACCCGCACCGCGCGCGTATATCGTCCGGTGGCCTGCCAGACGCGAAATTCCGGAGGGAAGGCGGTCAGAACAACGGCTCGAGGGCGGTAGAGTGGCGCGGCGCATGCAAGGGACGGGACGCCGAAGGTGGCGGCGAGGAGGGCGCGTCGCACCCTGTTTTTACCGGTTATGCTCATGCCGGATGGTTCTCCGTGGTTGGGGGCTTGGCAAAATGGCGGTGGCCCGTGCCGGCGATGTCAGAGTCCCAGGCAAAGGCCTTCGCTTCGCGGATCATGCGCGCCCAATAGCAGACTGCCGCTTGCGTTTATGGTGATGGCGCCGGCCTGACCGGTACCCGGATTCAAGGCCGACACGATCTCGATCGGGTAGCCGAATTGCTGCAGGTCGCGGATCACGGCAATGTCGGCATCGGACTCGATCTTGATGCCTTTGCGGCTATCGAGAAAGGTGGGCCCTACATGAATACGCGGGCGCGCAAGCGCGGTCAGCGGATCCAGGCCGAAATCGACGAGCCTGGTCAAAATATGAGCGAGCGCCTGAGGTTGCCCGTCGCCGCCCTGCGAGCCGTAGATCGCGCGCACACGGCCATTTTTGCTGTACAAGGCCGGGCTCAGGGTGTGGAGCGGGCGCTTTCCCGGGGCCCAGGCGTTGGCATGCCCGGCGATGGGCGAGAAGGCCGCCCCTCGGTTATGCCACAAGACACCCGTGTCTCCGGCCACGACGCCGCTGCCAAAATCAAAGAAAAGACTTTGGATGAGGCTTACACAGCCCCCGGCCGGGTCGCGCACCCCCACCCAGACGGTGTCGCCGGACAGCTCCACATGCTCGGTAAGGGGGGCGTTTGGGCCGCCGCCGGCCGCTGGCGCATTGCCGAGCATCGCGGGTACCGGCACGGGCGTGAAGGCGGGATCCGCCACGAAGCGGTTGCGGTCGGCAAGCGCCGCCTTGATGGCCTCGATGAGCAGGACGTAAAAGCGCGTATCGTCGCCGCGCGCCCGAGGAATCTCGAAACGGTTCAAGAGATGCAGGATCTGCAGGGCCGTGACCCCCTGAGTGGGTGGCGGCAGGTTGAAGGCCTCCCCGTCACGATAGGCGACCGCAAGCGGTGTCACATAGGCGGCGCGCGTTGCCGTGAGGTCGGCGTCCGTCACCACGCTGCCAGCGGCGCGCAAGCCGGCGACCATGCGCGCGGCCAGCGGCCCTTCATAGAAGCTCCGCGGTCCCTGTTCGGCCATGTGCGCAAGGGTCGCCGCGAGCGCGCCTTGCGTCTGCCGGCAACCGGCCTCGCATGGTTCGCCGGGACGCTCGAAGATGTCCTTGAAACCCGGCTGGGGGTCGAGGATGTTGCGGTGGGTCTTGTACCAGAAGGCCTGGGATTGGCTCACCAGATAGCCTTCCTGGGCGCGGGCGATGGCGGGCCCCAGGAGGGCGGGCCAATCGAGGGTCCCCGCCCAGGACTCTCGGCTGAGGCGGTGGGCGAGTCGCCAGCTGTCGACGGCGCCGGCGGTGGTGGATGCCGCCGCCGGGCCGCGCATGGCGGGCCCCGCGTCCGGCGGTCGGGCGATTGCCGCCTGCCCGATGCCAAGGATGCCAAGCGGCTCGCATCCGTCCCGGGCGAGCAACCAGCAGGCATCGCCACCGAGGCCGGTCATGTGCGGGTAGACGACGCACAACATGGCTGCCGCCGCCAACGCCGCTTCTATGGCATTCCCTCCGGCGCGCAAGATGGCAAGGCCGGCGCGCGTGGCGTCGGGATGGGGGGTTGTGACAAGGGCGGTATGCGATTGCGCTAACATGGCAAGGCCGGCTCCGATGGCGTCCCTCGGTTGCTTGCGGAAACCCGCTGCCCGGCGATCCAGGTTCCGAGCGGACGCCGTTCGAGTTCGCCGGGCGACCCCTCCAGGAGTTCCTCGAACCATGCCCGTGGCGACTGCGCGCGCGCGCCGCGCGGCATGAGCACGAAGTCCGCGCGCCGGCCTGCGTCCAGGCAGCCGGCCACGCCACCGCGCCCCATCGCGCGCGCGCCGGCAAGGGTCGCGCGAAACAGGGTCTCTTCGGGATCCACGCGGACGCCCGCCGCCTCGTGCTGGCGTCGAAATCTTTGCATGACATGGAGCATGCTATGGCTTGGGCCGGCGCCCACGTCGGATGCGAGCGCGAACGGGATCTGTTGGCGCCGCGCGCATTCGAGGTCGAAGCGGCCGCTGTCCAAGGCCTCGTTGCTCGACGGGCAATGCGCGATCCAGCAACCGCGGGTCTTGAGGCAACGCCATTCCCGCGGGCTCAAATGGAGGCAATGCCCGAGCACGGTCCGGGGCCCAAGAAGGCCGGCCTCATCGTAGACGTCGGTGTAATCGAGGGCCCGTGGGAATAGCCGCGCCACCTCCCGTACCTCGGCGACCGATTCGGCGAGATGGGTTTGCACGGCAAGGCCTTGATCGCGCGCGAAGGCCCCCAGGGCCGCGAGGTCATCGGAGGTGCAGTTCAGCGCAAAGCGCGGCGTGATCGCGTAATGCGCATGGCCAAAGGCCTCCGGCAAAGAGGCGAGATCGGCCGGGGGTTTCACGCTTGCCGCGATCAGATCGGCTGGGGCATTTGCCGTCATGACCACGTTTCCCGTGATCCAGTCGCCACGCCTCGCGGCATGCGCGATCCGCGCCGCCGTGGGATGGGGGCTCGAATAACTCATGCCCATCACGGTGCCGGCGGCGAGGCAATCGGCAAAAAACTCCTCCGCCCGCCGCTGCGCCAGCACGCTATCGGCATAGCGCGCCTCTTCCGGCCAGATGTGGGTCGCAAGCCATGGCAAAAGGGCTTTTGCATAGCGTCCGCGGACGGCGTGCTGCACCCAATGAATATGGATGTCGACAAAGCCCGGCAGAATCACCCCGTCGAGCCTCACCGGATCCCATGGGTAATTCTTGATCACGTCCTCGAAGCGCCCCAGGGCGCGGACCACGCCGTCCTCGACCAACAGGCCGCCATCGTCGAGAAACCGCCATGACCGGGCGTCGATGGGGTTCAGGAGGGCCGCCCGAAACAGGGTCATGAGGCGATGATGCCGGCCAGCGCCGCGCGCAGATTCGCCGAGGGCGCGGTGGCCCCGAATATCCCTCCTTGCATGCGGATCATGCTGATCGCCGCCTCATAGTGGCGTTTCTCGGTCGCGCCGGTGCAGTCGGTCAACAGTAGGCACTCAAAGCCCCGGTCATTGGCCTCGCGCATGGTGGTGTGCACGCACACGTCGGTCGTGATCCCGGTCAGGATGAGGTGAGTCACGCCCATGGTCCGCAGTATGTGTTCGAGATCGGTGGCATAGAAGCTGCCTTTGCCCGGTTTATCGATGATGATCTCGCCGCCCGTTGGGCGCAACTCCGGCACGATCTCCCAACCTGGCTCGCCGCGCACCAGGATGCGTCCGCAGGGCCCCGGCTCGCCTATTCCCGGACATACCTTGCGGCTACGCCACCCCTTGTTGGCCGGCAGATCCACGAGTTCCGGCCTGTGCCCCTCGCGGGTATGGATGACGCGCATTCCCGGAACCTTGCGCACGACCTCGAGCGTCTCCTGGATCGGCGCAATCGCCGCGCGCGTCAGGCTGAGGTCGTAGCCCATGGCGTCCACATAGCCGCCCTCTCCGCAGAAATCGATCTGCATGTCGATGACGAGGAACGCGGTCTTGGCGGCCTGCGCCGTTTCGTCGAATGGCCAGCGATACGGTGACGCTTCGACATGAAATCCGGTCATTAGGTCCTCCTATTCGTTTTGGTCGCGGTCGACAAACGCCACCGGGGCCCGCCATTGAATCAATACCACGCAGCCCTCGCGGCTGTGCACGCTGTGACGGCTTCCCGCCGGGTTGAAGACATAAGAGCCGGCCTTGTAGTCGCCGTGCTCGTCACCCTGGCTGCCCTGGATCACGAAGATGTGCTCGTCTCCCGTGTGGACGTGCAGCGGCACGCTGGCGCCCGGGGCATAAGAGAGGAGCGCGATGCGAAGGCCGGCCGCCTCGAAAAGCTCGCGGATGCGTACGCCGGGCCTCAGCGCCCGCCATTGCGGGCTGTCCTGGCCCAGATCCGATGGCGTCAGGACGTAGCGCGAGATCTCGCCCGCCAACCGCTTGTCGCCATCGTCCGGATCGGACCCCTCGGTCCGGGCTCGCGCCGGCGTATTTTCATCTGGTCTCATGAATCGTTCTCGGGTCCACGATATTACGTACGCTGCTATCGGGGCCGAAGCAGTAAACGTGCCAAGCCCGCAGGCCCGCGCTCACAAGCTTTCCGCGCGTCACCCCCACGTTCTTTATAACGATGGGCTCACCGTTTTTGTGCACGCCGAGGACGTCCATGCCCTAGCAGAGGGCGCCTTGGAGGACCCGCGTATGGACATCCGGCGACGCCGCAGCGCGGGGCGGCGGCCATGGCGCGGGCGAACTAGGCGTCGTTATCGGGGAGAAACGCGCGCGCCATGAAATGCCATCGGCATAAGGCTTGGGCGGCACGAAAAATGCTATGTACACATCGATGCATGACGACTACGGATTCGGGACAACGCCCTTGAAAGCAGCGCCTCTACGAAAGGACGGCATGGAAAAAGTGCGCGGCACGGCGCGTTATGTCGCCGACATCACCTGTCCGGGGATGCTTCATGCCGCAACCGCGAGGACGCGCCTGCCCGGCGGCACCATCGGCTCGATCACCTTCGATGATCATGTGCCGTGGAGCGAATACGTGGTGGTGACCGCCCGGGACATACCGGGGATCAATGCGGTCAAGATGATCGATGCGGACCAGCCGGTGCTGGTGGAAACGTGCTACCGCCACGCCGGCGAACCGGTGGTCCTGATCGCGCACCCGAACCCGCAGGCCCTGGCGGGCGCCTTGGCGGCTATTCACATCGATGAGCGGCCTTGTTCCTTGCCGGCGGTCCTTGCCATCGAGGAGGCCTTGCGCCCGGATACCCGGCGGATCGTCGCCGACAATGTCTACCGCGACTACCTCATGGAAAAGGGTTCCGTGATGGACGCCGAGGACGAGCGCTGTCAGGTGTTCGAGGGGGAATATCGCACCGGGGCGCAGGAACATCTCTATATCGAACCGCAGGGCATGGTGGCGCGCATGGAAGACGGCGTTCTGACCGTCGAGGGGTCCTTGCAATGCCCGTATTACGTTCATGCGGCGCTTATGTACGCGACGGGCCTGCCAGAGGAACGGGTTCGCGTCCTGCAGTGCGCAACCGGCGGCGCATTCGGGGGCAAGGAGGAATATCCATCGCACATAGCCTGCCACGCGGCGCTTCTGACCATGAAGGCGGGCGGGCGCCCGGTGGCGCTCATCTATGGGCGCGGCGAGGACATGGCGGTGACACCCAAGCGCCACCCCTCGCGCTCGCGCGTGCGTCTCGGGGCAAGCCGGGATGGACGCCTGCGCTTCATCGATATCGACTTCGTGATCGACGGCGGCGCCTATCTCACTTTGAGCCCAGTGGTTTTGTCGCGCGGCCTCATTCATGCCGCCGGGCCTTATCGTTGCGACCATGTGCGCGTGCGCGGCCGCGCGGTGGCCACCAACCACCCGCCATTCGGGGCATTCCGTGGTTTCGGGGCGCCACAGAGCATCTTCGCCCTTGAGGCGGCCCTCGATGAGCTGGCGCGCGCCCTCGGGATCGCGCCGGACGTGCTGCGTCGGCGCAACGTCCTCGCCCCCGGCGATATCTCGCCGGCCGGACAGGGCATCGAAGGCCCGCTCGACATGCAGCGGGTCATCGATCAGGCCCTGGAGGCCTGCGACTATCACGCCAAGGTCGAGGCCTGCCGGCGGTGGAACGCGCAGGGCGGCGCGATCCGCAAGGGCATGGGGCTTGCCACTTTCTATCATGGCGCGGGATTTACCGGCAATGGAGAACTCGCCTTGCGATCGCGCGCCGGCCTGCGCGTGGGCGCGGACGGCCTCGTGGAGATCCTGGCATCGTCCACCGAAATGGGGCAAGGCATGCAGACGACGCTCTCCGGGATCGTCGCCGAGGCCCTGCGCATCCCTTATGAAGGGGTCGTGGTGGCGAGGCCCGATACCCGTGACGTGCCCAATTCGGGTCCTACCGTGGCGTCACGGACATGCATGGTGGTGGGGGCGATACTCGCGCGCGCCGCGGGCGATCTCATCGGCCGCTTGCGCGCCGATGCCGCGCTGCCATCCGCGTACGGCCACGGTGAGTTTTGCGCTGCCTGCGCGCGGCTCCATGCCGCAGGCGGCGTCACCACCGTCATCGCCGACTACCGTCATCCGGCGGGCAGCGAATGGGATGAGTCGGCCTTTCGGGGGAGCCCCTACGCAAGCTTCGCCTGGGCCTGCTACGTCGCCGAGGTCGAGGTCGACGCCGTGACCGGCGAGGCGCGCATTGTGGATTTCACCGCCGTCCAGGAGGTCGGGCGGGTCGTGCACGCCACGGTGGCGGCGGGCCAGATAGAGGGGGGCGTGGTGCAGGGCATAGGCTACGCCCTGTTCGAGGATGTGCGTTTCGGGGCCGACGGGCAGATGGCCAACAACCGCGTCACGAACTACATCATCCCGACGAGCGCCGACATTCCGCCCGTACGGGTGCTGTTCCAGGAATCCCGACACGGCGCGGGTCCCGGCGGTGCCGCCGGGATAGGCGAGTTGCCGATGGATGGACCGGCGCCGGCGATCATAAATGCCATAAATGCCGCGCTCGACACCGAAATCCGCCATGTGCCGGCTATGCCGGAGCATATCCTGGCGGCCATGGACCGGAGGCCGTCATGACGGTTTTATGCCGGTTTATCATCAATGGATCGGCCGTTTCCGGGAGTTTCCCGCCGATGCGCCGCCTGCTCGACGTGTTGCGTGGCGAGTGGGGGCTTACCGCGACCAAGGAAGGCTGCGGGGAAGGCGAGTGCGGATCGTGCGCGGTGCTGCTCGACGGCGCGCTCGTGAACAGCTGTCTTGTCCCGATCGCCGATGTCGACGGCCGCGAGGTGACGACCCTCGAGGGCCTGCCCAAGGACGACCCCTTGTTCGCGGCATTTGCCGCTACCGGCGGGACGCAGTGCGGCATCTGCACGCCGGGAATGATCATGGCCGCGCGCGCCCTGCTAAACGATTGCCCGTGCCCCGATCTTTCACGAACGCGCGAGGCGCTGTCGGGAAATCTGTGCCGATGCACGGGCTACGGGGGGATCTACGCCGCCATTCGCGCAGCCTCTGGGCAGGGGGAGTGACATGCGTTGGCACGCGCCACGGAAGCTGCATGAGGCATTGGCGCTGCTGGCCGAGCGGCCGGATTTGATACCGATTGCCGGAGGGACCGACATCATGGCAGGGCGCGACCCGTGCGCCCGCGGCCACGATTATCTGAGCCTCGCCAACGTGGCCTCGCTGCGAGGCATCCGCGAGACGCCGGCAGGCGTGGCGATCGGCGCGCTGGCCACCATGACCGAGATCGGGCGCCACCCGCTCGTTTGCCGGGCGCTGCCCGCGTTGGCCGCCTCGGCGCGGGCCACCGGCGCGTCCGCGATCCAAAACCGCGCGACCCTCGGGGGCAATATCATGAACGCCTCGCCGGCCGCCGATAACGCCCCGGTCCTGCTCGCCTATGGGGCATCGGTGGAGCTCATGTCGGCCGCGCGCTCGCGGCGCGTTCCCTATGAGCAATTCCATGGCGGGTACAAGGTCACGGCGCGGCGCCCAGGAGAGATCCTGGGAGAAATTTTCGTGCCGTACGCCCCGCCAGGCGCGCGTCATTATTTTCGCAAGGTGGGAACGAGGCGCGCCCAGGCCATCAGCAAGGTCGGTCTCGCGGCCCTATTGGCCGGGCGCCCTGGCGCCTGGGAGCGCGTGCGTTTCGGTTTCTCGAGCGTGGCCGCGACCCCGATCCTGGCATGCGCGCTCGCCGCCACCATCACCGGTAACGCTGGCCGCCTGCCGGACGACGAGGACTTGGCTGAAGCGCTGGGGCGGGATCTCGCGGCCCGCGACGATATCCGCTCGACCGCCGAGTATCGCCGGCGTGTGGCCCTGAATCTGGTGCGCGAGGCCCTCGCGCCATGGAGACACCAAGGAGGTTGCGATGCAGACCAATAAGGAAAGGATGGTGTTCGATGTGCCGCTCAGGGATGCCACCGCCGACAACATCAAAGACTATGGCGTCATGATAGGCGCCGAGGTCCATAGGCCGGGCCTCGCGATCCCGTTCTACGCCAGTGTCGAGGAGGGACAGAATCTGGAGTTCTCCTATCACGGGCGCGCGGTCGTGCGCACCGCGCGTATCAGCAAACGGCCCTCGGATCTCGTATGGTTCGAGCGGCACCTGCGCATGACGCAGCTTTTCATAGGACTCGGTGATCAGCCCTTCGTCATGGTGCTCGCCAAGCCCAATCACGAGGCCGGCCGGTCCGTGCCCGATTTTACGGACATGGTGGCATTCAGGATGCCCGCCGGTCATGGAATCATGATCCACAAGGGGACCTGGCACGACTTTCCGATGGCGATCGACAAGCCGGTCACGGTCTTTACCGCCAACTCCGAAGAGGTGGTGAACGCATTGTGCACGGTGCCCGGCCCTCAGGAGATCGATGAGGGAGATGTGTGGAAGATCGATGTGGCCGCCCGCACCGGGTACGTCCCCCGGGTCCCGTTCTGATGCGCGCCGATGTCCACGCCTATGCGGCGGCGGCCCCCGACGATGTCGAGGGGCTCGTGCGGGCCCTGCGGGACCGGCGCGTCGCCGCGCCCGACATCGTCGCCATCATCGGCAAGACGGAAGGCAACGGCGCGGGCAACGATTTCACGCGGGCGATGGCGACGAGCGCGTTCACGCGCTTATTGGCCGAGCATCTGGCGATCCCGGAACGAGACGTCGAGCGGCGCGTCATGCTGTCGTTTTCGGGGGGGTGCGAGGGCGTCATGACGCCCCATTACCTGGTGTGCACGAAAACCGGGACCGTGGCGCCAGGCGAACCCGCGACGCGCAAAAGCCTGGCGCTTGCCGCGAGCCGTACGCGACCGTTCGATCCCGAGGAGGTGGGGACCATGGTCATGGTGCGCGAGACCGAGGCGGCCATGCGCCGGGCGATGTCGGAGCTGCGCGTGCCCCCGGACGACGTGCATCTCGTGCATGTGAAGGCGGCGCTGCCGGTGGTGGCGCCCGGAATCATGAGCCCGGCGCGATGCACCATGGCCCATGCGCGCTCGGCCTCGGCCCTGGGCGTGGCCGCCGCCCTCGGCGAGATCGACGGCAGTGCGCTTACCAGTGATGCCATAGGCGCGCGTCTCGAACTCTACTCGCAAGTCGCCAATGTCTCGGCCAAGCCCGGCATTTGCGTCAGCGAGATTTTGGTGTTCGCGAACTCGCCGTATTGGAACAGCTCGTGCCGCATTCATCACACCGTCATGCGTGACATCATCGACATGGAACCGGTGCGCTCGCTATTGGCCGCCGCCGGGCTGTCCACGTGTGGGCAGCTTGCGCCCGACCAGACGCGCCGTATCCGCGCCATATTCGCCAAGTCCGATGCCGATCCCACACATAGGATCCGTGGGCGCCGCCATACCATGTGGACCGATGAGGATTTCAGCGACATGCGCTACTCACGGTGCGTGGCGGGTGCCGTGCTCGCGGCCTTGACGGGAACCACGGCGGTTTATGTCTCCACGCGCGCGGAACACATGGGGCCGCCGGGAGGGGGGCCCGTGGCGGTGATTGTTGATGAAAGCTGACGCGGCCGCCTGGGTCGAGGTCGTCGTGACGCAGGTGGCGGGCTCGGCGCCGACCGCGGTCGGAGACTCCTTGTATCTCGCGGCCTCCGGTTGGCGGGGTTCGGTAGGGGGTGGCGCCATCGAGGAGGCGCTGAAGGCGCGCGCCCTTGCGTGTCGCGAACAGGGCATAGGCGCGGTCGTGAAATTTTCGCTCAACACCGAACACGATCAATGCTGTGGAGGGCGCGTGGTGGCGATCGTTTGCCCCGTGCCGCTTGCGGCGACGCCATGGGTTCAGGAGGATGCGCCACGTCTCTACAGCTGGGACCACCACGATCAGCCGCGCTTGCTGGGGGCCTGGTGGCGGGGTCGTTGGCATCCCGCCGACCCCGACCACGACCCGGGGCCGGTCGTGCATGAGTGGCCGGCCGGTCTTCGCGTCGGGCAGGGCGCGACGTATTTTTTGAAACGCGCAACGGTAAGCCGCCCGTTATGGCTGTTTGGCGCAGGCCACGTCAGCGCCGCGATCGCGGCATTCGCCGGCCCTCTCGGATACGATGTCTCGGTATTCGATGCCCGCCCCGAGTGGAACGCCGCGGCGCGATTCCCGGCGGGGATCACCCGCCACCTCGCGGCCATGCCGCCCGCCAAAGACGCGTCCCCTCCGCCATCGGCGCTGATCATGACCCATAGCCACCGTCTCGACTTCGCCATCGCCGCGACGCTCCTGGCGCGCCCCATCGATTATCTGGGCGTGATCGGCAGCCGCACCAAGGCCGCGCTTTTCCGAAAGCGGCTTCGGGACCGCGGCTTTGGCGACCAGGATCTGGCCCGGTTGCGCATGCCCATGGGGCTTTCTGGCCTCGGAAAGAGGCCTCATGAGGTGGCGGTCGCCGTCCTCGCGGAACTCCTGCAAAGGCACCAGGGGATAATCCCATGATGGCCCTGTTGTTGGCCGGCGGGCGCTCATCCCGGGCGCGCACCCATAAGGGCTGCCGGCGTGTCGACGGCCGTCCGTGGCTTTACCGTCAATGCCGCTTTTTGCGCTCCCAGGGTTTTGCCCAGGTTCGCGTCGTGCTCGGATACTCGGCCATGGGCGCGGCGCGGTGCGTGCCGCCCGGTGTGCGGAGGATCTGGAACAAGAACAGGGCGGGCGGGCCTTTCGCGAGCCTGCGCGCGGGTCTGCGCGGCGCGCGAGGCCCGGTTCTCGTCGTCTTGGTGGACGCGTGGCTGCCTTCCCCGGCCACGATCTGCCGGCTTCGCCAAGGCCTGCGCGGGGCGCGTGCCGCCCTTCCCGCATGGCGCGGGCGGGGTGGCCATCCGGCATTGCTTTCGCATGAGCTCGCGGCCGCCATCGCTAGATCCGCGCATTCGCCCAAAGAGCGCCTCGATCGTGTGCTCGCGTCCGCTGGCGCGCGCCGCATCGCCGTACAAGACCGTTCGATACGGTGCAATATGAATCGGCGCAGGGATTGGCGGATCTATCTGCGATGTCGCAAGCTAAGGAGGCCTCTATGGAAGGGTTAGCGCCGCGTGTCAGTGCGTCCGCGATTTATGAAAGCCTAAAGGAGATGATCTTGAGCTTCGAGATCTATCCCGGAAGCCGCGTCACCGAGTCCGACCTGGCGGCGTTTTTCGGGGTGAGCCGCACGCCGGTACGCGAGGCCCTGCAACGCCTGGCCCAGGAGGGGCAGGTCAGCATCCGCACGAAGCAAGGCTGCTTCGTGCGCCAGATCAGCATATCCCAACTTGCGCAGTTCTCCCGGGTGCGCACGGCTATCGAATGCCTGTCCCTCGAGATCGCCGCGAGGTCCATGGCCAAGGAGGCGCTGTGGGCGCTCGCGCGGGAGTGGGATCCCGCGCATGTCTTGCCCGGCGCCGCCGGTTTGAGCCTCATGGTGCAAAAAGAGGAATCGTTCCACATGGCGCTTGCGCGCGGCGGCGGGAACCAGGCCCTGGCGACCTATCTGAACGACATCAATGAGCGCATACGGGTCATAAGGCGCCTGGATTTCACCGCGGGGTTCCGTATCGAGCGGACCTATGAGGAACATCACAGGATCGTGTGCCTGCTGCTCGAAGGAGACTTGGAGGCCGCGAAAACGCTCATGACCGATCACATTTCGCAAAGCGAAAGGTTCGCGCGCAGCGTGACGCTGGAACAGCTGGCCAGGACCGAGAATGGCACGGCCCGGTCCGCCATGCGCTAAGGCGCATGCGTGGTCGCTCATGGTGCGATCCGGCTTGCCATTCCCCATGGAGGGGCCTCGTCCCGTCTTGCGTGGCGACACGACGGCGGGATGGGCGCGGGTTTTCGCGGCTTTCGCGGCCAAGGCGGGGGCGGCATCGTCTGGCACGAAACATGCTGTGGTGTATGCAAGGATGCATTCAAATCCACCGGCGTGAGGCGTCATCGCGTCGATCCGGCGAATGCACGGCTTGATTCGTTCAGACGCTCACGCACAGGAGACGAATATGGTGATCCTGCAATATATCGTTCATTTGGCGAACTACTCAGACGGCGTGCTGTATGTTTTGGCGCTTGTCATGGTGCTGGAGATCGCGGTCATCATCGACCGGCTCTGGTTCCTGCGGCGGGGCCTGAGAAAGGGCAAGGAGGTGATTCACGACATATCCCGGCGGGGCAGGATGCAGCGCGACGACTTGAAAGAGATCGTGGAACGCTGCGCGGGGCTTCCCGAGGCGCGTCTCGTGGAGGTGGCTCAGCGTTATTTCGGGCTCATTCACCATTATGGGAGCGCGCGCGGAGAGGCCTTTGCCAATCGCCTCGATGAGACCATATTTCTGATTACGCCGACCCTCGACAAGAGGTTATGGATCCTCGATACGATCGTGACCTTGGCGCCTCTCCTTGGGTTGTTCGGGACCATAATAGGGATGTTTCATGCCTTCTCGATACTGGCCTTGCCAGGCCACGCGCCGACCTCGGTGACGGCCGGAGTGGCCGATGCCCTGATCGCGACCGCCACGGGGCTTTTCATTGCCATGGTGGGGCTCATCAGTTTCAACGCCTTCAACAATGCCATAGAGAAGATCGTATACCAGCTAGAATCCTTGAAGATTCTGTTGCTCAACCGCATGGATGGCGCGCCGGTTTGGCCGGAGGCCGCATCGGTCACGCGGGCGCACGCGCAAGAAGGCCGGCCGGCGGATGGCCGGGTCATGATCTGACGGGAGGATGCCATGACACCACGAATGGGTCGACGCAAGAAGGGCCGTGTGGAGATCATTCCCATGATCGACGTCATGCTGTTTTTGCTCGTATTCTTCATCATGATCACGATGCAGATGATTTCGGATCGCGGTCTGCACCTGAATCTGCCGACATCGAGCCAGGCGCATGCGCTGCCGCATCCGCATTTCGTCATCAACGTGAAGGCCCCGGGTACGGTGATCGTGAACGACAAGCATTATGGCCTGGCGGCCTTGGTGGCGATGTTGCGGGGGGATGGGGATCCGGCCAAGACCCAGGTGACGATCGCCGCCGACAAGAAGGTGCCATTCCAGCAGTTCGTGCATGTCATGGATGCGTGCCGCAAGGCGGGCGTGAGCCAGATCGGGATCGCGACGGAGCCCAAGGCATGAACGCGCCCGCCGGACGGATGCGCGTCGGCGCGACGCAAGACGCGAAGGGGTGGGGGAGGCGCGCATGAGCGTTCTGGGGTGGGCCGGCGCGCCTTCGCGCGCCGGGGACGATGAGGAGGGCTCGCGGGTCTTCGGGTATGCGCTGGCGGGGGCCTTCGCGCTGGAGGTCGGGTTGGTCGCGCTCGTGGCCCTGTGGCCACGCAGCGTGCCGCGCACGGTGCGCCCAAGCTCGATCGCGGTGCAGATGGTGACGCTTCCAAGGCCCGTGCCGCCGCGCCCAAAGCCGCGGCCGCGGCCCGTGGTCCCACCACCCGTGGCTCGCAAGATGCCGCCCAAGCCGATCGTGACGAAGGCCCCGGTGCGCGAGGTGGTGCCGGCGCCGGTAAAGCCCAGGCTCGTCCGAAAGACGCTACCCGTCGTGCCGCCGCATAGGCCCCAGCCGGTGGCGAAGCCCCGGAAGGCCGCGCCGGCGAAGCCTCATGAGCCTGCGTCCGCGCCCCGTCCGTCACCACAACGGATCGCCTCGCTCATGTCGCGTTACGTGGGTCTCGTGCGGCCCATGATCCAAGGCCGCTTGCGCGTGCCGTCGATGCTGAAGGCCATGGGCCTTTCCGGCCACTCTACGATAGAATTTCGCCTGTCGCCGCGTGGGCGCCTGTTGTGGGCCAAGGTGCTCGTGCCGAGCCATATTCGCGCGGTGAACGCCGCCGCGCTCGCGGCCGTCGAGGGCGGCCGCTATCCGCCGTTCTTGAGGCGCATGCCCAAGCGGGACACGACCTTCGAGATCACCGTGCATATCAGCGGAGACGGTTCATGAGCGGTGCCGGCCGTGACATGAGTCAAGGGGCCAGACCATGGCGCGCGAACAGCATTCGCTAGGTGCGACCGGCGGGGATCAGCGCCAGGGGTCCTCGTGGGGGACGTTCTTCATATGGCTCGCCGCCACCATGACCGCCTCGACCATCCCCTTGGGCGGCATCATGGCGCAGGCATTCCCGGGCGCGCCGTTCCTATGGGTCATGCTGGCGGCATCCGCGTGTTTCCTCTTGGTCGGCATCGTGAGCATCCCGGGGTTCGTCTATGGCCTGCCGACCATGGTGGTGTCGGAGCATCTATTCGGCGCGCGCGTCAATCGTGCCATATCGGCGGCCAATTGGCTCTCCCAGGTGGGGTGGGAGAGCGTCGTGCTGGTGATCGTCATCTATATCGTGCGCAGCCTGTTGTTTCCAGGCGAGACCGCCTACCCACCGAGCGCGACGCTGACGGCGCTCGCGGTGTCCTTGGTGGCCAACTTCACGGTCCCGCTCCTCGGCTACCGCGCCATCGTCGCGGCGCAGAAGGCGGGGGCCGCGCTGCTCATGCTGTTCTCGATCGTCATCCTTTTTCATGTCCCCTTAAAAGCGAGCCTGCTCGGCGCCGGGACCGCCATGTCGGCGAGCACGCTGCGCGAGGCCTTGGGCGCCCTGTCCCTGGGACTCATGGGCGGGGCGCTGTCCTGGACCATGTTCGCCTCCGACTACTCGCGATTCACGCGCGGCGGCACGCCGCTTGCGCGCGTCGCGCTGGCCCCCGCGGCGGGGGGCTTTCTGGGGTCGTTTGTGATCCTCTTTGTGTCCGTGGCCCTGTATCAAGCGGGCGGGGTGACATTCGGCAGCGACGGAATCGCCTTTCCGCGCGGCATGTTTCATAGCGGGATCCTGTACTATGGTTTTTGCCTGTTCGCGATCATGGGGTTGCTCGCCTCGAACTTCCTGAACGCATTCAGCTCGGCCTTCAGTCTCGCCGTGACCCTGCGGCGTGATCTGAACCGGCGCCTCTCGACCTTCGTGGATGCCTCCATCGGCACGGCGATGGCGATCTGGATCCTGTTTTATGCCCCGACCTTTCTGGACGTGTTCGAGGTATTTCTGTCGCTCCTCATCATCGTCGCCGCCCCTTGGACAGGCGTGGTCGTGGTGCAGATCCTGGGCGACCTTTGGGGCAAGGGGCTGCCGCCGGATCCGGCATCATGGTCCGAGGGTCGCCGCCTGCGCGCGGGGGTCCTCGTGGTCGCGGTCGCCGTCTGCGCGCTTTTTTCGAGCAACCCCCTGTGGGTCGGCTATGGCGCCCGCGCGCTCGGCGGGGTCGACATTTCACCGCTCGTCGGCTTTGCCATGGCGGCGTTGCTCGCCGCCATGGCGCGTCGCGCGCGCGGGATACCGAGACCGGGAGGCCTGGAGCGCGCCGGGGCCGACGTGCCGCCCCTGTAGCGCGCCTCGTGGCCCCGAGGTCCTCCACGGGTGGTTTTGCGCGGCGCCGGCGCGGGCGTGATTCGCGCGAGCGGATGGGGTCGACGGCCCGCAACGCATGCAGGGCGCGATGGCGCGCGCCCCCTTGCGCGCCCTATCATGGGCGTCCCGACCAAGAGAGGACGCCGCGTGCCCGCCATCACCGAATGGAGCTTTGCTCACGCCGACGAGGTCGAGGGCCTCGCCGGCCTGGTGAACGATGCCTATCGCGCAACCGGTTCGGTGAAGGGCTGGACGAGCGAGGCGCACCTGCTGGGCGGACAGCGCATCGATGGCGACATGCTGCGCGAGATTCTTGCGCGCGATGACAGCCGCATCCTGCAGGCGCATCTCGCCGGCGCATTGTGCGGCTGCATCCACCTTGAGCGGGCGCCGGCAGGGGTCGATCTCGGGCTCTTCGCCATCCGTCCCGAACGGCAGGGCCGGGGCCTGGGGCGGTCGGTGATCGCGCATGCCGAACAGTGGGCGCTGACCCATTGGGGCGCGCGCCATGCCGGGATCACGGTGATCGATCTGCGAAGGGATCTCGTCGCCTGGTACCGGCGCATGGGCTATGATTTCACGGGCGAGCGCCGGGCCTTTCCTTACGGCGATGAACGCTTTGGCATCGCGAAACGATCCGACTTGGCGTTCGCGGTGATGCGCAAGGTCCTGTCCGGCCCCAACGCTTCCTGAGGGACGCGTCTTGGGATGCCTGCCGCGCGGCGCGCGCCGATCGCATGGGGCCGGATACGCCCTCGGGGGTGGCGTTGGTCGGTGCCGTCCTGTCAGTTTTCGTGGGGCGGTCCGGGCGCGCACGGGACGATGCGGTTTTTACCCAGGGTCTTGGCCTGATACATGCGTTCGTCGGCGAGGGCGACCAAAGCCTGCCAGCCTGTCACGCCGTCCGCGCGCCATTCCGCGATGCCGATGCTGAAGGTAAGCGGCGTGCCATCCGGCCGTGGCAACGCGGGTAGGCGGTGGCGGATCAGGTGCTCGGCGCGATGGCCATCCGCATAGGGCAATACCAGCACGAATTCCTCTCCACCCCATCGCACGATGGCGTCGCTCTTGCGTAAGGTCGCGTGCCAGGCCTGCGCGGTCTCCTTGAGCAGCCGGTCTCCGCTCTCATGGCCCGCCGAGTCGTTGACCTGCTTGAAGTCATCGAGATCCACGAACGCCAGGGCCAGCGGGTAGTCATGGCGCCGCGCCAGCGCGAACTGCAGGGCGATGAGTTCGTTCCCGCTGCCGCGGTTCAGGGCCCCGGTCAATGGGTCGATGACGGATGTCGCAAACAGCGAGCGAAGGATCTGGAGCTGGCTTATCGCCGACAGGGCGCCGACCGCGCCCACGAGCGCGAGCAGCCAGAGCATCGCCGCGGCGTTGAGGATCGGCATCATGAAGGCATCGTGATCCACGACCGGGACGGCAAAGACCATGAGGAGCGGTAGCGCGAGCGTGCCCAGTTCTTGCGCCGTCAACGGGAAGATGCTGAGGCCGGCCATCATCATGAAGGGCAGGAATGCGTAGCCGTTGGCCATGACCGTGCCGAATGGACCCAGGGGCGCGTGCGCCAGAACCGCGCGCGAGAAGAGATAGAGCGCCGCGGGTATGAGAAACAGCAAGGCCAGGGCGCGATGGGCCTGCGTGAGTCTCGCGGCGTGGCGGGAACGCGCGGCCAGCACGACAAGACCCGCGCTGGCGATGATCCTCCCCCATGCCAGGGGCCGCCAGATCGACTCGGGAAAGGCCAGCACGTCCATGGGTATCCATAGGGGCGTGAGGATGGCAAACAGCATCGCCATGAGCCGCGTGCGCGACAGTATGAGGCGCGCGCGTTGGTGACGGAACATCGTGGGATGTTGCGTCGCGTCGAGGAGGTCGGCCACCGCGCCCGGATGCCCGGGAAAGAAGCCGTAAAGGAAACGGACCCATCCGGCGATAGGATCGCCATCCGCGGACCCCATCTCCGGATGATACTCTTCAACCATGATTTGCCCCCCGATCGTTGGCGCGCATGCCCGGCTTCGCTGCGTCCGGCGCCGGGTCGGCCGCGTGGGCCGCGTGGGCCGCGACCGTGGCCGGCGTGCGCTTATGGGAATCTACCACGGACGAGGGGTCGTAATCGGCGGGGCGTAAAGGCCCGGACCCGCGCGACTCCATCGCCTTTCCGGTCCCGGGGGCGCCCGCGGATGGCGTTCGCGGGCGGGCGAGGAGGCCGTCATTCAGGCGGGGCGGCCGCCTTTCGTCATCGACGCCAGACCGCGGGCGCGTGCCAAGGCTTGAATGAGGATGTCGCCCGCGGCGTCGGCGGCGGCGGCGTAGCTTATCACCCCGTTTTCATGGCCCCCCATGACCAGAAGCCCGGTTGCGCGGCCATCGGGCAGGGCCAGGAGGGCCTGGACCTCGCGGGCCATGCCGGGCGTTCCGTAGGCCACGCGGCGATCCGTCGACGGGAGCCCCAGGGCATCGGCGCGCGACCAGATCTCGGGGGAGTGGCCATGGAATACATAACGCACGTCGCTGAGCGAGGCGTAGAAGATGGCATGCGTCAGCGATTCCGAGGAGGGGGGCGCCGGCCCCTCGGCCTCGATGCGGTTGGCGGCGAGATCCCAGCCCGTCACGAGACTGTAGTCCTTGGGCGTGAGCGAGGGTTTGTGGCCGGTCTGGGTCGCGGTGATGACAAAGCGCCCCTCGCGATCGCGCGCCTCGAAGCGCTCGCTGACGTTTCCAAAGCCGACAGGGCCCGTTTCGGTGAGCTCCTGCCCTATGAGCCCAAGATCGAAGAGTATCCGTCGCCACGCCTGCAGCGTGGCAAGCCGCGCGGCCATGAGTGGCGCGCCGCGGGTGTAGTGAAGCGCGAACTTGGTGACGCCTTCGCGCGCCGGGGTCGAGGGGTTTTCCCCGCCGTCGTTTTCTAGAACTCCCATCCCGCGCCCATCCCCCAGTAATGGTGGTAGCCGCCCAGCGCCCCGGACAGCTGCTGCCCGATCTCCGCGTCCAGCTCGATGCGTCGCGTCAGGAGATACTGCACGCCCCCGTCGGTGTCCCAGCCGCTGCCGGCCCCCTGGGCGGTGTGGGTCTGCCCATAGACCTCGGCGTACAGCTGCAGGCGGGGATTGATGAGCCAGCTGGCGGTGAAATCCGGATTCAGGCTCGTGTAGCGCCGCCCCTGCAGGTCATACTGGTTGGTGACGCCGAGCATCAGTCCAAGCGAGACGCTCGGCGTGGGGCTGTATGCGACGATCCCGTTCACGGCCGTCCCCCAGCCATCCGTGGCGCCGGAGACGTTGTGCGTCCCGGGCGCCGTGAACAGGACCTCGCCGGTATAGATCCATCGGCGCGTATAGCCCCATTCGTGCTTGAACCCCATGACCGTCGCGCTGTAATCGGTCTCGCCGCCCTTTTCATTACCCGCATAGGTGGCATTCGGCGGCAGGAACACGAATTCGTTGCGGTGCGGCAGGCCGAAGCGCAGCTCCGCCTGCGGGAGGGTCTGGCGCGTGCCGGCATCCGTATTCAGGTGGGCATAACCCATCTCCAGGATGGCGCGCCCCGGTTGGACCACGCAGGCGCTGTCGGCGACGGTGGGCCGGTCGAGTTCCGCGAGCAGGCCCGAAGGTCCGGCGCAAGGATCTGGGGGCGAAGACATGGTCATGGCGGAAGCCGATTCCGCGAAAAGCAACCAAGGGATTGCGATGAGCATGGACGTCGGGCGCATGGCATCTTGTCTCTGGATGGATTTTGTGTGAGCCTCGAAACCGGCGAATGATAAGACAGCAGTCACTGCCTTGCATTACAGTCGATGATGGCGTGGACGGCAAGGGGATTCGTGGAGCGGCCCGCGGGATTTTCGGTCACGCACCGCCCCGATGCCGGGACCTTCCCTGGCGCGAGCCGGCCTTGCCGGACCTAAGGATGACACGATGAGCGAGGATTTAGTGCAGGCGGTATCGCCTTACGGCTGCGACGAGACCGTGGAGCGCCTGAAGGCGGCGGTCGCCGTGGCGCCCATGGGCCTCGTGGCGCACATCAACGGGCAGGCCAATGCCGCCAAGAAGGGCCTTACCGTCGACTGCGACCAGATATTGGAGGTCTTTCGGCCGGACTTCGCGGTGCGCGTATGGGTGGCGCGCAAGGAGGCGGGGCTCGACATCCCGTTGCGTCTCCACATCTATGTCCGGGGCGGCGGCACGATAGTGGCCTACCGTTTGCCCTCGCGCGTATTGGCGCCCTACGATCACCCCGACCTCGACGCCCTGGGCGCCGAACTCGACACGTTGTTTGCGGGAATCGTCGAACGCGCGCTGGCCTCCTGAGCGCGCGCCGCGTGCTTGCGCGCCTCGGAAGGGGGCCGCTTGCCGGATGATTTCATGCGGGTGTCTAAAGGTGCCTGGGAGTGCCGGGGGCCATGCGCCACAATGGTGTCTGGCCCCCGAGGGTTCATAGATGATTTTTCCGGTTTTCATAACCCTTTACTGTCTGGCTCATGTCTTCATCTGGCACGTCCTCGTGGCCGATCTCGGGCTATCGCTGCCCGGGCGCGTGGGCCTCGGGGCGGCGCTCGCGGGTCTCGGGCTGACCCCGTTCCTGGCCCGGCGCCTCGATCGCCGGGGGCTCGAGCGGCGGGGCCGGGTGTTTTCCTGGATCGGTTACACCTGGGCGGGCTTGGTCCTGCTGTTTGTCATGGCGCGGCTAGCGGCGGATCTGGCACTGGCGATCGCGTTCCTGCTCGCCGGGGCGCCCCACACGCCCGCGAGACCCCTGTCGCTCGCGCTTACGCTGGGCCTTACCGCGGCGCTGGCGCTCTATGCCTTTGTCGAGCGTTCGCGCATTCGCGTCGAGACGGTCGACATACCGACCGCGAAGGATGTCGGCCCCTCCGGGGTACTGTGCATAGCCCAGGTCTCGGATGTGCATATAGGGTCCATGAATGGGCGCCGGCGCATCCAGACGCTCCTTAGGAGGTTGGGCGACCATGACCCCGATGTCGTGGTGTCGACCGGCGACCTGATTGATTCCCGGACTGGCCTCGCGGTGCCCGTGACCGAGGTCTTGTCGGCCTTGAGGCCGCGCCTTGGCAAGTTCGCGGTCGTTGGCAATCACGAGTGTTACGCGGGCCTTGCGCCCTCGCTCGCGTTCATGGAGCGCTGCGGTTTCATCGTGCTGCGCAATCGCGCGGTGATCGTCCCCGGCCTGCAGATCGCTGGCGTGGATGATCCGGTGGCCGGCCGGCCTGGCGAGTCGGCGAGCCACGAGGTGCGGGTCCTGCGGGGGTTGTCGGACGAGGTCTTTACGGTGTTGCTCAAGCACCGCCCCGAGGTGTTGCCCGGCGCGGAGACCCGTTTCGATCTGCAGCTCTCCGGGCATACCCATAAGGGTCAGATCTTCCCCTTTGGCTTCCTGACCCGCCTCTACTATCCGGCGCACGCCGGGCTTTTTCGGCTGGCGCGCGCCTCCTATCTATATGTGAGCCGTGGAACCGGGGCCTGGGGGCCGCCATTCCGCCTGCTCGCGCCGCCTGAGATCACGCTCTTTCGGGTGGGACCGGGACGTCCCGACCCCGGAGGGCAGGCCGCCCCGGCCGCGTCTTTCGGCCCGGCAGGCGCGGGGGAGGCGGCTCCATCGGTTACCGTGACCGCCTTCAGCGATCGGCGTTCCTAGGTCGCCTGTTTGGCGGTCATGCCAAGTTCGGCGAGGGCGGCGTCATGCGCCAACGCCGGCTTGACCGGGATGCGGATCCAGAAGGTGGCGCCGCGGGCGGCATTGTTCCGCACCCCGATCTCGCCCTGATGAAGACCGATCAATTCCTTGCAGATGGCAAGGCCCAGTCCGGTGCTTTGCTCGTTCCCGGTGGGCTTGTTGCTGAGCGACTGGTAGGGCTGAAAGAGGCGCGCCTGGTCCTGCGTGGAGAGCCCCGGGCCCTCGTCGGTCACCTCGCACACGATGCGCTCGTCGTCGATCAAGGTGGAGATCATGATGCGGGTCTTCGGCGGGCTGAACTTGATGGCGTTGCCGATCAGGTTGTCGAGCACCTGCAGGAGGCGCAGTTCGTCGGCCAGGATGTGGGGCAGGCCTGGCGAGAACGTGAGGCCAAGCTCGATGCCCTTGCCGTGGGCGTAGCCGGAATTGTGGGCCACGGCTTGCCGGACAATGGCGCCGAAGTCCGTGGACTGTTTGCGCAGATGGATGTGGCCGGCGCGGATGGCGCCCATATCGAGAAGCTCGCCTATGATCTGTTGCATGTACTTCCCGGTGTCGATCAGGAGATCCAAGGCCGATTGGTCGTCGGCCGACATCGGTTCGCCGCTTTGCGCCGACAACCGGACCTGGCTCGCGACATCGAGCATGAGCATGATCGGTTTTTTCAGATCGTGGCTCGCGGTTCGCAGAAAGTGGTCATTGACGTCCTTCAGCGCCTTTAGGGTGATCTGTGTGCGGACGCGGGCGCGCACGGTGCTCGCGTCGAAGGGCTTCACGACATAATCGTTCGCCCCGTCGCGCAATGCCGTCACGATATTCGCGGTATCGGATGACCCCGAGATGATGATGACCGGGAGGTTCAGGGGCGAGCGCTCGGCGCGGATGGTGTTTAGCAGGCTCAGGCCGTTGATGGCGCCCGGGAGGTGGAGATCGAGCAGGATGAGGTCGAAGTCCATGGCCGTGAGCTTCTCGATCGCCTCGTGGCCATCGCCCGCGAGCTGCACCGCGTAGCCGTCACGCTTCAAGCCGATGGCAAGCCCGGCGCGCAGTCCATCGTCGTCGTCCACCACGAGTATCCGCCGTTGCGGCGCATCACTGCGCTCGCCGCTCATTTCGGGCATCACCTTACTCATCGGGCATCGTCCGGTATGGGCTGTTTCGTTTTTGAAAGAATAGCCCAGGCCGCTTATCTGACAAGGCGCTTTAAGTCCTGCGTTGGGGCGCAAGGCTCGTGACGCGCCTTGCGCGCAGCCGGACTCATGTCGCGTCCCCGGCGTATGGGGCGTCTTCGTGATCTGCCGCATGGCACGATGAGGCCGCGGCACGCTCGGGTCATCGTCTCCCACCTCGTTGATATACCACATAAATATATATCGGCACGCGGTTTGCTTAAAGAATGGCGCGGGGTTGTCCCGCTCATCTTGGGAGAGGCGTGCCGATGGCATGGGTGTATTTCGGCGTGATAGTCATTTTCTTTGCCGCCACGATCGGGTTTACCGCGCTCCTCGAGCGCCTGCGGAGGGGGTCATGAGCGTCTTCATCTGGGTGGGGCTGGCCCTGGGGGTCGGCCTGTTTTTCTATCTGTTCGTGTTTTTACTGAATCCGGAGCGCTTTCTATGACCTCGCCTGTCGAGACCCTGGTCGCCGTGTTGGCGGCCGCCATCCTGTTGGGACTGCCGCTCGGCGCCTATATGGCCCGCGTCTATGGCGGCGAGCCCTTTTGGGCGACGCGCGCCCTGGGCCCTGTCGAGCGCCTCGTCTATCGCCTGGCGGGCATCCATCCGGACGACGAGATGGACTGGAAGCGCTATGCCGTCACGCTGCTCATCTTCAATCTCCTCGGCATGGTCTTTCTTTATGGCCTCTTGCTGTGGCAGCGCGGGTTCCCGCTCAATCCCGAGCACTTCGCCGACGTCACGAGGGCGCTGGCCTTCAACACCGCCGCAAGCTTCACCACCAATACCAATTGGCAGGCCTATGGCGGCGAGTCGACGATGAGCTATCTGTCGCAGATGCTGGGCCTGGCCGTGCAGAATTTCCTGTCGGCGGCCACCGGTATCGTCATCCTGCTCGCCATCATTCGCGGCATCACGCGCGCGAAGAGCCGTCATCTCGGCAACTTCTGGGTCGACATGACCCGCACCGTGCTCTACGTCCTGCTGCCCTTGTCGGTCATCCTCGGGCTCGTGTTCCTGGAGCAGGGCGTGCCTCAGACCTTGGGCCCCTACGTCCAGGCCCATCTGATTGCGCCGTTTGTAAGCGGCAAGACCCACGTCACCCATCAGACCATCGCCCTGGGTCCCGTGGCTTCGCAGGAGGCGATCAAGCAGCTCGGCAATAACGGCGGGGGCTTCTTCAACGCCAATTCCGCGCACCCTTTCGAGAGCCCCACGGCGTTCACCAACTATCTGCAAATGGTGGCGATGATCCTGATCCCGGTCGCGCTCGTTTTCATGTTCGGTCACATGGTCAAGGACCGTCGCCAAAGCACGATGATCCTGTCGGCCATGCTGGTCCTGTTCGTGCCCTTGGTGCTCGTGAGCCTGCATTACGATCTCGCCGCCAATTCGTTGTTCCACGGTCTTTCCGTCAGCCAGGCGCAGACCGCGGCCAACGCCGGCGGCGGCAACATGGTGGGTGTCGAGGATCGCTTCGGGGCCGGGAGCTCGGCGCTCTTCGGCAGTCTTGCGACGGCTACGTCGACCGGCGCCGCCAACAGCGCCTACGACTCCTTCATGCCGCTTTCCGGTCTCGTGAATCTCTTTTTCATGCAGCTTGGCGAGACGGCTTTCGGGGGCGTGGGCTCGGGCCTTGCGACCATGTTGGCGTTCGTCATATTCGCCGTATTCCTGGGTGGCCTCATGATCGGTCGTACGCCGGAGTATCTCGGCAAGAAGATCGAGTCCTTCGAGATCAAGATGGTCTCGCTGTCGATCCTCGTGATGCCCTTGCTGGTGTTGATCGGCACCTCGGTGGCCATGGCGTTCGCCGTCGGCCGCGCCGGGTCGTTCAATCCCGGAGCGCACGGCTTCAGCGAGATCCTCTATGCCTTCACCAGCGCCTCGAACAATAACGGCAGCGCCTTCGGGGGTCTCAGCGCGGACACGACCTTCTATAACGTGGCGACCGGTCTTTGCATCCTGTTCGGGCGCTACTGGAGCTATCTGCCGTTGCTCGCCCTGGGCGGCTCGCTGGCCGCCAAGCAAAGACTCCCGGCGTCCGCCGGCACGCTTGGCGCCCACGGACCGCTGTTCGTGGGCCTGGTGGTGGGCGTGATCCTGCTCGTCGGGGCCTTGAACTTCTTCCCGGCCTTGGGGCTTGGCCCGATCGCCGAGCAACTGACCCACGTACACGCGCTCGTCGCGTCGAAATAAGCTTTAAGGAGAAATCATGAACGCGAAAGCTGCCACCGCAGCTCGGACCTTCGCCTGGGACCGCCTGGCGCGCGAGGCCCTGACTGATAGTTTCCGGAAGCTGAATCTCCGTCATCAGCTGCGTAATCCGGTGATGTTCGTCGTCTATGTCGGGTCGTGGCTGGTCCTGGCGCTCTTTGTGCGCGACCTCGTGATCCACAAACCGGTGCTCACCGCCTTCACAGGCGTGGTCGATGCCTGGCTGTGGTTGACCCTGCTGTTTGCCAACTTTTCCGAGTCGTTGGCCGAGGGTCAGGGCAAGGCGCAGGCCGCGAGCCTGCGGCAGGCGCGTCAGGAGGTCGAGGCCAAGCGCCTGAAGGAGCCGCGCCCTGACAGCCCGTTCGAGATGGTCACGGGCATGGTCCTGCGCTCGGGCGATCATGTCCTCGTGCAGGCCGGTGACATCATCCCCTCCGATGGCGAGGCGGTCGTCGGCATCGCCTCGGTCGACGAAAGCGCGATCACCGGCGAGAGCGCGCCCGTGATCCGCGAGGCCGCCGGGGACCGCACCGCCGTGACCGGCGGCACCAGGGTGTTGTCGGACTGGCTTGTGGTGCGCATCACCGCGCAGCCGGGAGAGACCTTCCTCGATCGCATGATCAAGATGGTGGAGGGCGCGTCGCGCCGCAAGACCCCAAACGAGATCGCGCTCAGCATCCTGCTCGTGGTGTTGACGCTCGTGTTTCTGGTCGTGACGATCACGCTGTTTCCGTTCTCGTGGTACAGCGTCCATTACGCGGCGCACGCGGGGCATGTGATCGGCATCACGGTGCTCGTGGCCCTGCTTGTGTGTCTTATCCCCACGACCATAGGGGCGCTACTGCCGGCGATCGGTATCGCCGGTATCATGCGACTCTTGCGCGCCAATGTGGTGGCGACCTCCGGTCGCGCCATCGAGGCCGCGGGCGACGTGGATGTCTTGTTTCTCGACAAGACCGGGACGATCACCTACGGCAACCGGCAGGCGGCGGCGTTTCACGCCGCGGCCGGGGTGGCCGAGGCGCGGCTTGCGGCCTGCGCCCGGCGGGCGTCGCTTGCCGATGCCACCCCCGAGGGCAAGAGCATCGTCACGCTTGCCGGTACGCGCTTCCCCAAAGAGGCGGCGGAGTCGGGTGATGCGCAGGAGGGGGTGTTGGTGCCGTTTAGCGCCGACACGCGCATGAGCGGCGTCGATCTGCCCGGACGGCAGATCCGCAAGGGGGCCCCTGATGCCATGCGCCAATGGGTGACGAAGGCCGGCGGGGCATGGCCGGACGGCCTCGACCGCATGATCGACAAGGTCGCCTCGGGCGGGGCCACGCCACTCGTCGTCTGTGAAGACAGCGAGGCCCTGGGGGTGGTCGAGCTCAAGGATATCGTCAAAAGCGGTATCCGCGAGCGGTTCGCGGCCTTGCGCACGATGGGTATCCGCACGGTCATGGTGACCGGCGACAACCCGCTCACCGCGCGCGCCATCGCCACCGAGGCCGGGGTCGACGACTTCATCGCCGAGGCCAAGCCCGAGGCCAAGCTCGCGCGCATCCAGGAGTACCACAAGGAAGGGCATATGGTGGCCATGACCGGCGACGGCACCAACGATGCCCCGGCGCTCGCGCAGGCCGACGTCGCGCTGTGCATGGCAAGCGGCACACAGGCCGCGCGCGAGGCCGCGAACATGGTGGACCTCGATTCCAATCCCACCAAGCTCCTGGAGATCGTCGGGATTGGCAAGCAGCTTCTGATCACGCGCGGGTCGCTCACGACCTTCAGCGTCGCCAATGACGTCGCCAAGTATTTCGCGATCATCCCGGCGGCCTTCGTCAGCACCTATCCGGCGCTCGGGGCGCTGAACATCATGCATTTAAGCTCCCCCACGCACGCGATTTTGGCGGCGGTGATCTTCAATGCCGTGATCATTCCGCTTCTGATACCGCTCGCCTTGCGTGGCGTCCGCTACCGGGCGGCGGCGGCCAAGGATCTTTTGCGCCGCAACATCTGGATATACGGGGTGGGCGGCCTCATCGCGCCGTTTGTGGGCATCAAGCTCATCGACATGTTCTTGACATGGATATAGGAGGAGTCATGACGGCACGCGACATGCGGGCGGCAGTCGTATTGTTTCTTGTTCTCGCGGTCGTGACCGGGCTCATGTACCCGCTCGCCATGACCGGCGTAGGCCAGGCGCTGTTTCCGCGCCAGGCCAACGGATCGTTGATGCGCGTTCATGGCCGGGTCGTGGGATCGGCGCTCATCGGGCAATACTTCCGGGGCCCCGGCCTGTTCTGGAGTCGTCCGTCGGCGACCTCGCCCACGCCCTACGACGCCGAGGCCTCGAGCGCGTCCAACCTGGGCCCCGACAATCCCGCGCTGCGCAAGCACGTGGCGGCGCGGGTGGCGGCGCTCCGCAAGGCCGATCCGAAGGAGAAGGGGCCGGTACCGGTCGATCTCGTGACCTCATCGGCCTCGGGGCTCGACCCCGACATCAGCATCGCCGCCGCGCGCTATCAGGTGGCGCGCGTGGCGCAGGCCACCAAGATCCCCCAGGCGCGGCTTGACGCGCTCATCAAGCGCTACACCACGCCCCGTTCGCTCGGTTTCCTGGGCGAGCCCGTGGTCAACGTGCTGAAGCTGAACCTCGCCTTGTGGCGCATGGACGGCGGCCGCTTCCGGCACTAAGCGCCTGCCCGTCCGGGGGTCTTCCAAGGGGGGCAATGCCAGGGCGCTGGCCGTGGCCCCCGGGGCCGCGTGCGCACGATGCCCGGATCTTCGCGGCGGTTGCTGGCGCGAATGGCGGAGTCCATGAGTCAGACGCACGGTCCCGCCAAAGTCGCGTCGCCAACGCGGCGTCCCGCTCACCGGGCGCCTGAGGCGGGCCCGATCCGCGGCGTGGGTGGCCAGAGACGGCCGGGGACGCGGTTCCGGGGGGTTCGCCCCCAGGGCCCGATGGCGAGGCGAACGCCGGCGGTGGGGTGGCCCCGCGGGGTCCTTGGGCCTTCGGCCCCGGTTCCGAGCCAGAAGAGTTGCGCGCAGCTCGCCTGCGTACCATCTTGACTGCTGATCAGATAGAGCCGTTCGAGCGCGCGTTTGCGCGCGCGGACAGGGAAGGTCTCGCGCTCGACACAAGCCACAGCCTTCCCGGCATGGGAAAGGTCACATAACCGTTCAATGTGTCACTCACCCCGATGCGCCTCGCCTCGATGTGCCCATGGGCCCTATTCATTGTCGCGCGCCGAGCGGGCGAATGACGGAACCCTATATGAAGGCCAGCCGCACCCTGACAATTGCATCACGGTGGTGTAAAGTGGTGCATTCTTAGCTATAAGGAACTCGCGATGGCCATCGGCAGGGACAAGGGAGGGGCAAAAGCAAGGGGAGACGCGGCGGTTCGGGCTTCGGTGAGCTTCCCGCCCGAGTTGTACCGTCTTCTCGAACAGATCGCCTTGCAGAAGAGGGTCTCCATCGCCTGGGTTGTCCGCGATGCTGCCGAAAAGTACGTCTCGGATCAATCGTCGACCCCACAAGAGAAGAATCTGAGCTGACCATGGCACTGCATCCGAATTTCCCATGCCTCGGCCTACGAGGCATTGCTCCCAGACCTGCGCTGGTTTCCGGGGGCGGAAGACCCGCGCGGCACCGCATGTGGAAAACTGTTGCCATCCCTCGCGGCTAAGATGCGCGAAGAGGTCAAGGTCTGGCGCGGGGCTGGCTACGCGGGCGCATCGGGCGCCTCACGCGGCTTGCTGGCCTGGTGGCCTCACGCCGATCACCCGATCAAGCAGGCCAATGGCACACAAAGCCGGTTCCGCCATTACTTTACGCAGCGTGAAGCGGTCGAGACGATCGCCTGGTTTTGTGATGTGCGCGGCGCGCGCGACAAGTGCGAGCCGTTGCGCTTCGGCGTCTCTGGTGCCGTGTCGGTCAAACGTTTCATAGTCGAGATGGCCGCAGGCGCAGGTACGACTAAGGCACTGTCGCTGCTGGTCGTCTGGATCTATTTTCATAGGTTGCATGAGCCGGATTCGACGTTGGCGCGTAACCTCCTGCTGATCGTGCCGAATGTCATCGCGCTCGACCATATCGAATACGTCAAGGTCAACGGCGAGCTGTCCGCCTGCGCGCCGGATTTCATCGCGCGCACCACCGACAGCAAGGTCTGGATCGTCGAAACCAAGGGCCGCGAGGAAATCGAGCTACCACAGAAAATGGCTCGTCTGGGGCACTGGTGCGAGGATGCCATCGAGGCGGCCAGAGGCGACGGCGGGCCGAGCTACCGCCTTGTCTGTGTCGATAAACGAGGTTTTGAAAAGTATAAACCAAACATCTTTGCGGCGCTTGCGGCGAGTTTTACCGACTATCAAGAGGTTGAGTGATGAATCCACTTAGCGACGAAGAACTCACTGCCTTGCTCGACGATCTTGAATCCGATCGCGTTGAGCGTAAAAAATCTTGGGCGGGAGATGCACCGGAAAAAACGCGGCAAGCGGTTTGCGCATTCTCGAACGATCTGCCCAACCATGGAAAGCCGGGGATTGTCTTTGTGGGAGCCAATGACGACGGAAGCGCCGCGAACATTGAGGTGACCGACAGTTTGCTAAGGGCTTGTGAATAAATAACTTGCGCAATGTTGGGACAGATCACATAATGCGAGTCCGTGGCAACTGTTACGGACATCCGGCGGAAATACCAGAAATTGTCTCGCATGATGAGCGAGCGTTCTCGGCGTATGTGGGCGGCAACCGAGGCACACGCGATAGGCTGGGGCGGCGTATCGCGGGTGGCGCGCGCGACCGGAATGGCGCGCAACACCATCGCGAGCGGATTGCGGGAGCTGAAGCGGCGGGGGCGCCCACAGCCATGGGAGCGGGAGCACGTGCGCAGGCCCGGGGGTGGCCGCAAACGGCTGACGGACCAGCAGCCCGAATTGCTCGCCAGGCTTGAAGCGTTGATTGAGCCGACGGT